>JAVVRS010000001.1:0-19865 GCA_036654595.1 Oscillospiraceae bacterium
CCCAATGTCCGCTCCTTGGGGCGGCACATTGCGGTCAAAGACCGCAGGCGGCTTTCGCCGCCTACGCGGGCAAACCCCGAAGGTTTGCCCTCGATTGTGCCGCCCCATACAGCAGTAGCCTTGCTTAAATATCAACACTCACAGATAGACTTCTTAGTCATGCCGTTTTTTAAAAATTATTTTTCGCTGAGTTTTTGTCCCATAATTACACCCATTACAGATGACATCATAAGTCCTCTTGTCCAACCGCTGGAATCTCCAAGACAGTGTAAACCCGAAATGTTTGTGTTTAAATCTTTATCCATCATAACACGATTGCTGTAAAGTTTGATTTCGGGGGAATAAAGCAATGTTTCTTTACTTGCAAAACCCGGAACCACATTATCTACTGCTTGAATAAAGTTTATAATATTAATCATAGTTCTGTAAGGCATAGCCGAGGTAATATCTCCCGCTTGTGCATCAGGCAAAGTTGGGCGTACATTTGATTGGCTGAGTTCTTTTGCCCATGTACGCTTACCATCAAGAATATCTCCGTAACGCTGTACTAAAATTTGTCCGTTACCAAGCATATTGGTAAGCTCGCCTACTTTTTTGGCATATTGTATAGGTTGATTAAATGGTGTACTGAAATTATGTGAACATAAAATAGCAAGATTGGTATTTCCCGATTTTAAATCCTTATATGAATGTCCGTTAACTACAGCAAGGTCATTGTCATAATTTTCTTGACTTACAAATCCTCCCGGATTTTGGCAAAAGGTTCTTACCTTGTTTCTGAAAGGCTGTGGATAACCAATAAGCTTTGATTCATAAAGTACTTCGTTAACTTCGTCCATAATTTCATTTCTGACTTCAACACGAACACCTATATCCACTGTTCCGGCTTGATGTCCTATTCCATAGGTTGTACAAATTTTTTCAAGCCAATCAGCACCCATGCGTCCTGTAGCTACGATAATATCTTCACCGATAAGCTCTCTTTGCCGACCGTTTTTAACCTCAGTCACCTTTACACCTGTACAAATTTTATCTTTAATGATAACATCATCACAGCTATGACCAAACAATATTTCTACCCCTGAATTTAATAGATGCTTTTCAATTCTAAGGTATAAATCCTGTGCCTTTTCAGTACCCAAATGACGTATAGGACAATCAACAAGTTTTAATCCCGACTGAATAGCTCTTTTGCGTATTTCTCTTATTTTATCCTGATTTGCAATACCTTCAACGTGTTCATCTGCTCCAAACTGAAGATAAATTTTATCTGTATAATTTATCATCTCTTGTGCATATTCTTCACCTATAAGTTCAGGAAGATTTCCTCCGACTTCATAACTTAATGAAAGCTTACCGTCCGAAAATGCTCCGGCACCCGAAAAACCTGCTGTAATATTACAATACGGTTTACAGCTTACACATTTTTTAGTTATGATTTTAGGGCATTTTCTATTTTCAACAGACTTTCCCTTTTCTACAATAACAATCTTTTTGCCGGGATTTTTTTTCTTGAGCTCCAATGCAGTAAAAATACCTGCCGGCCCTGCACCCACAATAATTACATCATACTTCATAAACTTAAACCTTCCTGTACAGTGAATTTGCATTTAGATTTTTTAAGTATACTACATTCTATTAAAAAAGCCAACTCATTTAAAGCTTTTGTCATATCCGCTGCAATTCAATTCAGCTTCGCCCCTCGCCTCGGGGGCACCGCAGAGAAGGGCTCGCCCTTCTCTTGCCACTTCGTGGCAAGGCGGACAGCTTACGCTGTCCGCCTGCGGTGCCCCCGAGTGCGAGGGACGAGAATTTTATCCAGCCTTCAGTTAAGTGCATTATATGCCGCTTTTAACAGCGTTGCACCGGTGTCATGAGAAAGTTCCCAAGCCCCTACTCCACCTAAACCATAATCTTTTGCCAAGTTTGCTTTTGCAGCAATTGAAGCTTTGTCCTCAAAGCTTACAAAGGTGTTGTTTCCAAAAAGATACGGAACTTCTGCATTGCTGTGATAAAACTGTTCATAATCCGAACTGTTGAGGTAATTGTTTTTAACCGTATCATAGCCTACAGATTTTCCACCGCTGAATGTACTGTATAAACCGTCATTATCTGAGCTGTTTACTTGATAACTGTATCCATAAAATGGCATACCCAGTATCAATTTTTTTGCCGGAACTCCTGCTGAAAGATATATATTTACACTGCTTTCCACACTTAATTTGTAGTGCGGAGAATTTTCTTGCGGTAAATAGAGCGGTGCTGTCAAATCGGCATAGCTGTCCCATGGGCCGTGCATATCATACCCCATTATAAATATGTAATCTACAAGTGATGCAATTTTTTTCGCTTCAATTTTATTAATAAAATCATTACTCGGTGCTCCTGCAATGGTCAGTAAATATTTCTTGCCGTCTTTATCACTTTGCTCATTTAATTTTGTACGAATTGCAGCTAACAGTTTTGTATAATTCTGTTTATCTTCGGGACGTTTTTTTCCTGGCAAACCTCCCGACACCGGATATTCCCAATCTAAATCAATGCCGTCAAAGCCATGTATCAAGATAAAATCCAAACAGCTTTGTGCAAAAGTTTCTCTGCTTAATTCACTCAGTGCCGCATCTGAAAATCTACCGGAATAATCCCAGCCACCAATTGAAATAAGTGTTTTCAGATGTGGATTTGCAGCTTTCAACTCTCGCAGTTCCGCAAAATTTTGCTTGTCCGCACTTGGGTTTGCCATAGCTATTTTAAAATCTTTATCAATGGTTGCAAACGCATAGTTTATATGTGTCAGTAAATCCGCTCTCAAAGCTGATGGTGGAAATCCTTTACTGTTACCCCAATATGCGTAATATCCTACAATCTGATTGCCGCTTAATGTACTCGGGGTTGGCTTTGGCAATATAGGCTGAGGTGTTGGTGCAGGTGGCGGAGATGGCGTAGGCTTTTCCTGTACAGGCGGTGTGGGCTTGTTTTGAGGCGTATTAGTTGTTGGTTTTGTTACCGTCGGTTTTTCCTGCTGCGGCTTCTCCTCTTGTATCTCCGGCACTTCTTCTGTCTGTATTTCTTCGCTTGACTGTTCTTGTTGCGGTACAGTATCTTCTTCTGTTTGCGGAGGTAATTCTTGCTGTGGTTTTTGTATTGCTTTAACTCCCAAAATCAACAAACCAATTACCAGTAATACTGCTCCTCCTACAAGTGTCAATTCCAATGCTTTGTTTTTTTTATTCATCAGTCGTTCTGTCCTTTCCCATCAATTTTGCCGAACAGATAATTCGACATCATGTATTAATGGTAACAGTTATACCGAGCTGTAACAATGCAAAAATACAGGCAGATAATTTGACGTATATTAAATAAAAAACTCCTCCATATCTTGTATTAAAATGTGTTTTCCTCCTATATATCCAATATGATGAGCATTTTTATCCCATCTGCTTCCTGCTGATTGACTATAGCTGATTTTGCTGTATAATCATTCTTATAGAAAAGATGGAGGTGTAAATATGTCAGTAAAAAGTTCGGTATTGCAAATGCTTGAAGCAAACAGAGGAAACAGTGTTTCGGGTCAACAGCTTGCCAATGAACTCGGTGTGTCCCGCAGTGCCGTTTGGAAAGCTATTAAAGCTTTGGAAACAGATGGTTATGCAATAGAAGCCGTCACCAATAAAGGTTACCTGCTTGCAAGCTCCAATGACTTAATTTCAGCCGAAGGTATCAACAATTATTTAGCGGCTCAATATAAAAAGCTGCCTATAACTGCATTAAAAACCGTTTCTTCCACAAACACTCATGCAAGAATGATGGCTGCCAATGGTGCAAAGCACGGTACAATTGTTGTGTCGGAAGAACAAACAAACGGCAAAGGCAGAATGGGGAGGACTTTTTTCTCACCCGAAGGCTCCGGAATATATATGAGTATAATTTTGCGGCCCAACACACACACCACCAATGCCGTATTTATTACCACTGCCGCCGCTGTCGCTGTTTGCAGAGCTATTGCCAAGCTTACAGTTGCAAAACCTACCATAAAATGGGTTAATGATATTATTCTCAGAGATAAGAAAATCTGTGGCATTTTAACCGAAGCTGTAACCGACTTTGAGAACGGCATGGTAGAAAGCGTTGTAGTTGGTATAGGTATTAATTTTAAAGAACCCGATATAGCATTACCGGATGAATTGAAAAAGATTGTAGGTTTTATTTTTAATGAAAAAACCGCACCAATCAGTCGTAATCAAATGATAGCCGAGATTGCAAATGAGTTAATTTCAATCTGTGAAAACCTCAGTGACAGAACATTCATAGAAGAATACCGCCAATTATCAATGGTACTGGGAGAAAATATTCAATTTTCACGCAACAATGAATGGCATTTTGGCAAAGCACTTAACATTGATGATGAGGGTGCTTTAATTGTACTGCTCCCCGACGGTAATACTGTACGTCTTAATTCCGGTGAAATTTCATTGCGTCGTGTACGATAATAAAATCATATATTTCCAATTAAAAAAATGACTATGGCAATACACATTGCAATAGTCATTTTAATAAATTATGGCTGTTCAGCCAAATATTCTATAATTCCGTCCTTTGAACCCATCATTACCGCAAGCAGACCTTTATATACTGCCGTTGGGTTTTCATACATTCTTTCCTGAACATTAACACAATCTTCTCTGGTAGGTAAAAACAGCTTCATATCAACAAGGTCACTGCCATAATCTTTCATTACAACATGAAATAAATATCCATCTGAAACCGAATGATAATTTATCTCTATTTCCTCCATACGTTTGCGTCGCTGTAAATATTCTCTGGTTGCTGCAAGACATTTTTCTCTTACTGATTTTGGTATTGATTTTTCAAATTCAACCGCTGTCCTAATACCTTTTTCTGTTATTCCTAAGGTTTGGTCTTTATTAATCAACAAATGTCCACTTTTTTTAAGTTCACTGAAAGCATTGGTAACTTCAAAATAGTTAACCAAACTGGTTTGAAGTAAGATTTCACTTAACTGGTCAAAGGTCAGTGGCAATTCTATATGATGTAACAAATAGCATAAAAATATTTTAACTTCAAATTCCGATGTCAACCCCCCATGTTGTACACCTGCCACAAATGCGTCATGTTGCATTAGGTCGCCTCCCTTTATTGTATTTTACAACAAAAATTCAATAAATAAAAGACTATCCTGCTATCTTTGCTCAACAAATTTTACTTAATAAATAAAAATTTATTATACTATTGACATTGTCATAAAAAGCAGATATAATACTAAAGCAAGCAATAAACCGCATATTTTTTTGCAGTATCAGCTTGAATTAAATAATGTGGAGATGTCGCCTAGCCCGGTTTATGGCGCACGACTGGAAATCGTGTAAGGTTTACGCCTTCGAGAGTTCGAATCTCTCCATCTCCGCCAATAAAACCGCTTAAACAATTATGTTTAGGCGGTTTTATTTTTATCTGATTATTGCATTTTATCTTCTAACGATGGTTTGATAATATAAAATCATTTTAATTTGCTTTTTTATTCTTCTGCCAAATTATCTCTATACATTAACCCTCGCAGCCACAGCTTGGGGCGGCACAATCAAGGGCAACCTACGGTTGCCCTTGCGGCGGCATTTATGCCGCCGTGCGGCACGAAGTGCCGCATTGTGCCGCCCCATTGCCGCTGTGGCTTTCGCCTATTGCTTTCCATTAATGCACATATTTTCAGCTTCTTCTCCCATATTACAGTGCATTTATATTTATACCGACAATTTTATAAAGCATCTCAAAGATAATATATTGTTAAAGTGTTCCCTTTGCCTTTGCTTAACAATAAGTTTATTCACTGTTACTTCCTAAATATGCAAGTATTTTCCTGTTATCTCGTTGACATTACTCCACTCATTGCTTATAATTTATAGTATAAATATTCTGTCGAAAAAGATAATGTATGTATAAAATCATCTTTTTATCGTCTAAGCTTCATATGCAGAAACTTAACCTGCATACTTTCGTTGAAGTATAGATTCTTATAACAGCTAACTTTGTGAGTACTCGGGTAATTCCGAAGAATATGGAAAAGCCCACTGATACCTAAACAAAATTCGGCATCAGCAAAGCACCAAAGACGGTGACATAATGTAATCCACAATCTTAAATTCAGAGTGTTTGACCCTTGCAAACATTCCATGCTAAGTATTCGGATTGCAAGGAGGATACAATATGAGCGGCGACTATGGCAATGGGACTAACAATCTCCTCGAAATTACACGAAATTGCACAGGTAAAATTACCGATACAGCTTCTTTAAAAACCATTATGATTGTAGACGATAACAAGGTAAACAGAATGATATTGTCAAATATATTATCCGCAGAATATGCGGTGATTGAAGCGGAAAACGGTAAGTCTGCACTTGAACTTTTAAACAAACATAATGATGACATATCTGCTGTCATGCTTGACCTTGTCATGCCAATTATGGACGGATATGCAGTGCTGGAAGCAATTTGCAAAGACAACCGCTACAGCAACCTGCCAATTCTTGTAACAACCGAAAACAGTGACACTGAAAACGAAATGAAAGCACTGTCGCTTGGTGCATGGGATTTTGTTTCAAAACCTTATCACCCTCAAATTATACATTTCAGATTAAAAAATGCTATTGACAGAAGCCAGCTTTCCGCACTCAAACAGCTAAAATATTTAGCGGAATACGACGCCTTAACAGGGATTTATAATAAGGCAAAATTTTTTGATGCAACTCGTGAAATGATAGATACGAATCGCAACGAAAATTTTGTCTTTCTTCGTTTTGATGTAGATAGATTTCAACTTATTAATTCATTTTTCGGTGCAGCCGAAGGTGATAACCTGCTTATTTATATTGCTAGGCATCTGCAATATGATATTCAAAATTTTGATAAAGCTACTTATGGTAGGATAGAATCCGATGTTTTCGGCTATTGTATACCTTATGACAAAGATATGGTTATAGATATGGTTGTACACGCAAAAGAAACACTTGCAAGTTACAATCAAAATTATGATATTGTCCCCTCTATTGGTATTTATGTTATAGATGACCTGTCAATCTCTATTGAAGAAATGTATAACAGAGCCACCCTTGCCGCCAAAAAATGCAAGGGTAACTATGTTGAGTATTATGCTTATTATAACGAAAGCATGAGTGCTGTTTTGGCAGCTGAACAAGAGATAACCAATGAAATGAATTTTGCTTTGGAAAACGGACAATTCCAAATCTATTTGCAGCCTCAATACAATATTCACACAAATTTACCTTGTGGTGCCGAGGCTCTTGTAAGATGGATTCACCCCACAAAAGGTATAATTTCACCGGGTGAATTTATTCCCGTCTTTGAACGCAACGGCTTTATTACCAAGCTTGATTATTATGTATGGGAAGAGGCTTGTAAATGTCTGCACCGTTGGATAACACGAGGTTTAGAGCCATATCATATCTCTGTAAATGTTTCACGAGTCAACATTTACAATCCTAAATTGGTAGAAACCTTGCTTGAGCTTGTCAATCGCTATCATCTTGAACCTTCACTGTTAAATTTAGAGCTTACCGAAAGTGCCTATACAGATAACCCAACCGCCATGAAAAAAACTATGAACCGACTTCAAAGCTATGGTTTTACCATTATGATGGACGATTTTGGCAGTGGATATTCTTCACTCAGTCTTTTAAAAGATATTATGATTGATATTTTAAAGATAGATATGCAGTTTTTAAGTGAAACCGATCTTCCCGGCAGAGGTGAAAATATTATAGCTTCGGTCATTCGTATGGCAAAATGGCTTAATATACCTGTTATTGCAGAAGGTGCGGAAACAATTGAACAGGTGGATTTTTTGAGAAGTGTAGGCTGTGATTATGTACAAGGCTATTACTTTGCAAAACCTATGCCAATCACTGATTATGAACAGCTTTGTATCAATTTAGCTTTTGACAATCAAATGTTTAAAAGTAACAAATCCGACAATTACAGCTATGATGATTTATTCTCTTTAAGCAAAGGTACCAAGCTGTTGTTCAGCAACGCATTGCAAGCCGCCGTTATCTACGAATTTGTAGACGACCATATTGAAATGATAAGGGTCAATGAAGCTTATTATGCACTGCTCGGCCATGATGATATGTTGGCAAATTCACCGGATTTATTGGAGCTTGTGGATAAAGATTATCGTCGTATTTTGCTAAATGCTTTTCGTACCTGTGCCGCAACTCAAGAGGTTGTGGAATGTGAATATCTGCGTTTCCATGCCAATGGAAAACATCTTTGGATTTATACAAAGCTGAGTTATATCTCCACCGTTGGTGATAAACATGTCTTAATCGGTGAATTAACAGATATTACCATGCGTAAGGAGGTTGATTTTGAGCTTCAAAAATACAGAAATTCTATACTGTTAAGCAGCCATGATACTCATACAGTGCTCATTGTAGATGATGCCGCCATTAACCGCACCGTCTTAAAAAAAATACTGCATGATAAATTTCTCTTTTTAGAGGCTGAAAACGGTGCAGAAGCTATAGAAGTTTTAAAAGAACATCAAAATCAAATTGACCTTATTTTGTTGGATATAAGTATGCCGGTTATGGACGGAAAAGAATTTTTGCAGTACAAGAAAAACTCACCCGAATTTGATGGTGTCCCTGTTATTATGATTACCGCTGATGACAGCCCCACACAGCAGATAAGCACCTTTTCTCTCGGTGCAAACGATTATCTTGTTAAACCGTTCATTCCCGAAGTTGTCACTCGCCGTGTAAAGAATGTATTGGAATCCAATCAACGCTTTAGGGATATGGTAAAAGAATATAACAATATGTCCGAACAGATAAAAACAGATTTAATGACCGGACTGTTTAATCGTATAAGTGCTGAAGAAATGATGACAAAGCGTTTGGCAAACAGTAATTCAATCTGTGCCATGATGATGCTTGATATTGATAATTTCAAAAAAATCAACGATTCTTACGGGCATGATTACGGTGATAAAGTAATCTGTGCCATCTCTGATAAGCTTCGTTTGTTTTTTAGAAAAGACGATATTGTCGCACGAATGGGTGGAGATGAATTTGCCGTATTTGTTGATAATGTAAACACTTTGGAAATTCTTGAAACCAAAGCATACAAGCTTTGTATCAGTATGTCTGATATTAAAATTGACGGTAGCGACACCGCTATTACCTGTTCTATAGGCATTGCAGCTTCCTCCAATGATGTAAATTCATTTGAAATGCTCTATCAAAATGCCGACAAGGCTTTATATAATGCAAAATGCAAAGGTAGAAATACAGTGTCTGTCTATGGTAAAGAAGATAGCGACAACTTTATGATAAGCAAATGGATAAATGATGCCGAAAGTGTCCTTGAAGCTATAAATGACCTTATTTATGTCTGTGATAAAACGACATATGAAGTGATTTATGCCAATGAACACGTTTGCAGGTTTGCCGGAATGACAAAAGAGGAATGTAAGGGTAAAAAATGCTATGAAATTCTAATGCACCAAACCCAGCCTTGTGAGTTTTGCAGGCTGTCAACTATGTCAGAGGATAAAGTATATACCAGACTGTTTCGTGTACCTCACACATCACAGATTTTTTTAATGCGTGGAAAAGATATAAATCGTAATGGAACTATTGTTCATATTGAGGTTGCGGCAGATGTAGTAAATGTTGCAAATATGAATTTATATTGGGAGGAGGGCGACAACCATGGAGAATAATTACGCTGCAATTATTCAATCTCAAAATGGCAGCAGAAATGCAGAAGCTATTAAAAGAATTGAGCAAACCTATTCACAGGCAGTCAAGCAATGCGGAGTCACCCTTTGGATATTTGATATTGCCAATAAGAAAATTCATGGCATTAATAATTACACTCATATCAATACTTTTGATGATGTAAACGTAATTAACAACGTTCCCGACGTCTTTGCGGAAAGTGAGAGTCCGCTGCACCATGATGATTTACCGGCACTTATGGAAATGTTTGACAAGGTTTTTTCCGGAGAAAAATCAGCTAAAAGTGTATGTCGTTGGTGGAATAATTCATATGAAACCTTTAGGTGGTATGAAATTTCATACAGCACAATCTTTGATGATGACGGCAAACCTGTTGAGGCAATCGGTACAGCGGTTGATATCACCGAGCACATACGCTTAGAAGAACGCTATAAAGAAGAAATTGAATGGAGAAATATACATAATCAAGATGTAATCGGTTCTTTTAAGATGAATTTAACGCAAAACACCTGTGAGGACGGCAAAAGCAATAACCCTGTTATTTTAAGCTTTCAAGGTGACGGAACGGTGGACGACTTTTTTAATCATGAATATGCCACCCATTTAGATGCCGAAGATTTAAAAAAATACCAAAAGATTTTCAATCGAGAAAATCTTATTAAAAGCTTTAGAGAAGGTAAATCAAGCTTTGTGGAAGAAGCATATGTAAAATTTGATGAAAAGAATGTACTTTGGATTAAGATAGAGATAGATATGTTTCAAAACCCACAAAACAACAATATTGAAGCCTATATTTATGCCTCGGATATTGATGCAAAAAAAACGGCATCTTCTCTTGTTGACGCCGTCGTAAATATGGACTACGATTTTTTGGCACTGCTTGATGCCCTTACAGATACCTATACCATATATTCAAAATCCAATGCCCAAACAGCAATGCCCAACTTCCATTCAAGTAACTATGAAGCTGAAGCCGCTGAATTTGCCTATAAATATTTGGTGGAAGAAGATATCGAGCAAAATCTCAAAGATATGCCTTATCAAAATCTCTTTAAGCAGCTTGAACATCAAGATGTTTTTACCATCTATTACCGAGTAAAGGAGTTAAATGGAAAAATCAGCCGTAAGAAAACTCAATTTTCTTATCTTGATAAAGCCCGCAAAAAAATAATCGTTACATGCAGCGATATTACCGACATTCACAATGAGGGACAACGAAAAAATGAAGCCTTAAAGGTTGCCTTACTTGCCGCACAGCAGGCAAACAATGCAAAATCAGAATTTCTTTCACGCATGAGCCATGAAATAAGAACTCCGCTGAATACCATCATAGGTATGTCAACCTTAGCCGCAGGCTGCATAACCGACCCTGTACAGGTAGCGGAATATCTTTCAAAGGTTGGTATCTCTGCAAGATTTTTGCTCTCGTTAATCAATGACATTTTGGATATGTCCAGAATTGAAAGCGGCAAAGTACTGATTAGAAACGGAAAAATTCCATTTGAAGAATTTATAAACGGAATTAACAGCATTTGTCACGCACAGGCAGCACAAAAAAATATTGAATACGACGCTATCATCACCAGCTTTACCGAAGATTATTACATAGGTGATGCAATGAAGCTGCAACAGGTACTCATTAACATAATTTCAAATGCCATCAAATTTACCCCATCGGGCGGTAAGGTTCAATTTATTGTCCATCAGGAAAAAATCAGACAAGATGAAGCTGTAATGAAATTCAGAGTAAATGATACCGGCATAGGTATCAGTGATGATTTTATGCCTCGTCTTTTTGAACCGTTTGAGCAGGCACGTTCAGGTTCAACTTCACCATATGGCGGTACCGGGCTGGGACTTGCCATCTGCAAAAATTTAATTGATTTAATGGGCGGAAAAATCAGTGTAAACAGTATTGAAGACGTTGGCAGTGAATTTGTTGTAGAAATAAAGCTTGGTATTCCCGAGGAAAACAGAAAATCCGCCAAGCTTAATATAAATATCCCATTTAAAAATCTCAAAACCTTGATTGTAGATGATGATATTATTATCTGTCAACATACCAAACAGGTGCTTTTGGATATGAATATGCAAGCCGAATATGTGGTTTCGGGCAGAAAAGCAATACAATGTGTGCGTGAAAAATGGGAAAAGCAAGAATGTTATGATATCATTCTGGTGGATTGGAAGATGCCTGATATGGACGGCATTGAAACCACAAGGGAAATCCGTAAAATTGTAGGCCCTGATGTAACTATAATTATAATGACAGCATATGACTGGGCGGCTATTGAGGTGGAAGCAAAGCAAGCAGGCGTTAATATGCTTATTTCAAAGCCTTTATTTAAATCATCTCTTTGCTCTGCTTTTGAAAAAATTTACGGCTTCAAAAATTCCATCTCACAATCCTCTGAACCCACAGAATATGATTTTACAGGTAAACGTGTTTTACTTGTAGAGGACCATCTGCTTAATATTGAGGTCGCCAAAAAAATGCTTAACGGCAAGCATTTAGAGGTAGAGGTTGCCGAAAACGGTTTGCAGGCAATTGAAGCTTTCGCACAAAACCCCGATGGCTATTACAATGCCATTTTAATGGATATTCGTATGCCTGTAATGGACGGGCTGACCGCCGCAAAATCTATTCGTCAAATGCGAAAATCCGATGCAAAAATAATCCCTATTATTGCAATGACAGCCAATGCTTTTGAAGAAGATATTGAACAAACCAAGGCTGCCGGTATGAACGCACATCTTGCCAAACCAATCGAGCCGCTTCTTTTATATCAAACCATTCAGCATTTCCTTGAAAAGGAGGAATAGCTATATGAAAAAATTTGCTGACATGAAAGCAGATTTAATAAGACTTTCTCTGCCAATAGGACTGCTGATTGTCACCTCATTTCCTGAATATAATATTGTATTTGCAAACGAAAAATTCAGTGAAATGCTTGGGTTTACCGAACCCGACAAACCCCTGCAATCAGTATATAAATCAGGCTGGGAGTTTGTATGCAGTGATGAAATAGACAGGCTTTGGTATGAAGCCTCAAAACGCAACGGAGATGGTGAGCCTTATGAAATAGCCTACCGTGTGTCTAAACGGGACGGCAGTACCATTTGGGTCAATCAGTATTCACAGCATATGCTGGACGACGACGGTGCCGAGCTGGTATTTGCATATTACACCGATATTACCTCTCAGAAAAATATGGAGGATACCATTCGTGCAGGGGCAAGCAAATATGAATCTTTAATTAATTCTATACCCGGCGGAGTTGGAATGTATAAATGGGACTCTGAATTTACCCCTATTTTTATGAGTGACCGTGTGTACGAGCTTTGCAATATGACCAAAGAAGAATATCGTGAAATAACCCAAAATTCTACCTTAGATGTATTTCACCCGGACGACAGGCAAGGCTTAATTGACGCTGTAATGGCTGCTTATGAAGAAAACCGCAAATTTGAGTACACCCATCGTGTTTTGCAAAAAGACGGCAGCTATCGTTGGATGCGTGTTTCCGGCCAGCTTATATCAGAAAATGATAACCCACCTATTTTATACACTGTTTTTACCGATGTACACGAACAGATAAAAGCGGAACAAGCACTGCATGAAAGTGAGTTTCGTTATGCCGCCGCAATTAAAGCTTCAAACATTAACATTTGGGAATACAGCTACAGCGAGGACACCATGACCATTTTTTCCACCTCCTCCCGAATGAAGCCCCTAAGCTCTGTCGTTCACAATTATTCTGATGTTGTCATCAGTGACGGTCATATACGGGAGGACAGTGCCTCTTTGCTGTTTGATATGCTTGACCGACTGCGAAACGGTGAAAAAGAAGTTACTGCCGACCTTTGGATACGAGATAATCGTGAAGATGAATTTTGGTGCGAACGAGTAATCTATACCAATATTTTTGACGAGAACGGAGTCCCCGTCAAAGCGTATTGTGTAGGTCATGATGTAACCAAAGAAAAGGAAGCCGAGAAACGATATCGTGATGAACAGTCCTATCGAGAAGCTATGCAAAAAGCAACAATGGCTTCCATCAATGTAAACCTGACAAAAAATATTATCCTTGATTATAAAAGCATCTTCCCCGGCGTTGTGGAGCATATGAGTTCCGCAAAAACAGTGCAGGAATATTTTGAATATGTCTACTCTGAAATTACCACCGAGGAATTGCAAAAAAAGTGTCTTGCTATCTTTAACCGAGATGCACTGCTAAGACGTTTTTCCACCGGAGAAACTACCGTTTCAATGGAGCTTACACGAAAAATTGAGGGTCACCGATATTGTACCGTTTTAACGGCACATATGATGAAAAAAATCGAAAGCAATGAAATTGTCGCATTTTTGTATTCCACCGATACCACCAATGAAAAAACCATGCAAAATGTGATGAATGCCATTGTTAAAACCGATTATGATTTTCTTGTGGTAGTAGATGCCCTGCATGATTCTGCTGTAAGGTACAGTGAAAATAATTTTGGCAATACCTATGCTGCCGAAAGCGACCATTTTCAACAACAAACTCAGGAATATGCTATGAATTATATCTGTAAAGAAGATTCTGAGCGTATCATTCAAGAATTAACCCTTGAAAATATTCTTAACCGGCTTAACGAGAGCGGAAGCTGTCATATCTTTTATGGTGTGCCAAACCCTAACGGCGGAATTTTTAAGAAGCAGTTGCGATTTAGCTATATTAACCGAGAACTCAAAAGCTTTTTAATGACAAGAACCGATATTACCGCTGCTGTTGATGAACAGGAAAAACGAAATCAAGAACTTGTTACCGCAGTTGAAATGGCTGAACGTGCAAATTCCGCAAAATCAGACTTTCTTTCCCGTATCAGCCACGAAATAAGAACCCCCATGAATGCCATAATAGGTATGTCACAAATTGCTTTGCAATATTTAGATGATAAAGAACTTGCTACCGAAAGCATTGAAAAATCACTCTATGCTTCTCAATATCTGCTGCTTTTACTCAACGATATTTTGGATATGTCAAAAATTGAAAGCGGTAAAGTAACCCTTAAAAATGAAGTTATTATCTGTCAACACTTTTTAAACGCCATAAGTACAATAATCGAAACACAAGCAAAAGCAAAAGGTGTAAAATATATCGTTACAGAGTTTGAGGAACGAAAAAACGCCTATATCGGTGATGGCGTCCGACTTCAGCAAATCCTAATCAATATTCTGTCCAATGCCGTTAAGTTCACCCCTAAAGGCGGCACAGTTCGTCTTGATATTTCTCAAATCAGTGCAGATACCAAAAGAGTAAATATATGCTTTAAAATAAGCGATACCGGAATTGGAATAAGCGAAACATTTTTGCCTAATCTTTTCCAGCCTTTTTCACAGGAGCACAGTGGCATAAGGTCTGACTATGGCGGAAGCGGTTTAGGACTTGCTATCTCAAAAAATCTTACTCAATTAATGGGCGGAGATATCTCTGTTAAAAGTCAACTGAACAACGGTACTGTTTTTACCGTCAATATTCCGCTTGAAATTCCGCAAGACTCTCTTGCCGCCACTATACCCGATAGCATAACAACACAAAATGAAGTTTATGATTTCAGCGGCAAACGGTTTTTACTGGTAGAGGACCATCAGCTTAATATTTTGGTTGCAAAAAAATTGCTGGAATTTAAAAATGCAAAGGTTGATGTCGCCGAAAATGGTCAAATAGGGCTTTCAATGTTTGCCGCCGCACCCGAACACACCTATGATGTTATTTTAATGGATATAAGAATGCCTGTCATGGACGGATTGCAAGCTGCGGAAAAAATACGAAGCTTAGATAACAAATGGGCAAAAATTGTACCTATTATTGCAATGTCCGCCAATGCTTTTGATGATGACATAATTAAAAGCAAAAATTCCGGTATAAATTCACATCTTGCAAAACCAATCAATTCGGAATTGCTCTACCACACAATATATCAATTCTTATCGAAAGGAGATGTTGGTTAAAATGGATATAATGCTTGAAAAATTAAAGGACTATGGTGCAGATGTAGATGGTGCAATGGGTCGCTTTTTAGATGACATTCCGTTATACAAAACTTGCTTCCTTGCTTTTTTAAATGATGAAGCTTTCATTAACTTAGGCATTGCACTCATTGCGAAGGATTATAAAAATGCCTTTGAGTATGCTCACACCTTAAAAGGTATTACGGGAAACATGGGGCTTACCCCACTTTATCAATTGATTTGCAGTATTGTTGAAGCGTTGAGAAGTAATGAATATTCTGACTTGCAAGCAAGCTATGTCGAGGTAAGAAAACAGCTTGAAGTGCTCAATAAAATTTACTCAAGCTTTAACAGTTAAAGTTACCGCTGCATAGAATGTACCAAAAAAGCACCTGCTGCCAATTAAGGCTTCAGGTGCTTTTCTTTATGAAAATATAATTAAACATTGTGTAAGCACGCACTTTACAACGTACAGCTTGTTGTATTTGTACCGTAAAGCAATACCATCTCTTGGTCTTTAGTCCAATTGATTGAAATGGCATTTACTTTTAATCGCAGTTCTTTATCTTCACTGACAATTTCAAGATTATCCGTATCACCTTGTTTAATTCGTTCCATCAAGCAGACTTTACACGGTGCTCTTTGCCCGCCACGCAGCGTTGTAAAACAAAAGGTTCCGGGTTGTGCCATAGGAAGCAGCTCCTGCATCTTTCTATTTGCATAAACAAGCTGATGAGTTTCGGGGTTAACTACACAAACATAGTTAGGAAGAACATCTAAAATCTGTAGCCGAGTATGCAGATTTTCCAACAAAGCAACCTCTGTTTTTCTCTTGAACAAAAATACACTTAAAACCCTTGAAAGGAATGAAAGCTTTTCAATTTCTTCCAGTGTCCATACTCTGTAATCATCACAATCCTCAAAGCCTATAAAGCCACAGATTTTTTCCTCATTGGTAATAGTGACCTGCAAGTTAGATTTAATTCCTTGTTTCTCTAATATTTGTCTTAAATAAGGCGGCAACTCACGAACATCATTACAATAGAGCAAACCGTTTTGGTCAAAGCTGTCAAGTACCGACTCCGAACCGCATACAAGCGGTACATTCTGCATATTATTAATTTCAGGAACAATTCCGGCATTGCACCACTCATAAATATTTCCGGTTACAAGATTATTTTCATCATTTTCAAAGATAGAAACTCTGCTTGTATGATATTCTTGTCCAAGTGCGGCAAGTGCCATATTAATGCTTACATTAAAATCCTTTGATGTATACAGCAGTTCAAAAATATGTGTTGAAATATCATGTGATACCTTTAGATTTTGCATCTCCTCATCATTGGTTTTTTGTGATTTAATAGGATACAGGTCTGCATTTTCTTCTTGATAAATCAAGAATTGGTCCTTACCGGTTTGTTTAGCTTGATAAAGTGCAGCATCTGCTTTGCGATAAAGTGTTTCAAAGGTATCCTTACTGTGTTCCATCAATACAATTCCCATGCTGCAAGATATTTTATAATCTTCTTTTTCACCGGAATATGTTTGACGGCAAGCTCCGGATAATTCTGTAGCTTTCTTCATCACGCTGCTTGTATCGGGGACACCTCTCAACATAATTGCGAACTCATCTCCGCCAATACGTCCCACAACATCACTGCTGCGTACCAAGGTTTTAAGCTTACTGCATATCTCAATTAATACCAAATCGCCAAATGCGTGACCCAATGTATCATTAATGCCTTTAAAATTATCAATATCCAAAATAATTAACGCATGACGTCCATTCGGATATTCTTCTATAATTTTATTTATAAGTGTTGCTACTGCAATTTTGTTATAAAGCCCTGTTAATGGGTCCGTTTGTACTTTGTTTTCTAAAATTTCCGCTTTCTTTTTAATGTCATTTATATCTGACATAAAGCCAAGCAAGCGTGTTTGCAAGCCAAATTCATCTAGAGTTAAAATTAAATCAATTCTTGCCCAAATATAACTGTCATCAAACCTGCGAAGTCGGGCTTCATAGCTTGCTGTTTTGTTTTTGAGCAGTTTTTTCATTTCATTTTTAGTAAGCACACGGTCATCAGGGTGGAAAAAATATTCTGTTACTGCCTCTACAAAATCATTATATGGCAAGCTTGCAAACTCTCGTGTATCTGCTAAAAGCTTTTCGGCAGATATTCCGAATATTCTCTCAGAATTTTCAAAATGCGTATACAATTGATTTTTTAAATCCACCTCAAACAGTGTCCCACTTGAAGCATTAATTGCAATTGAAAATCGTTCTTCGCTCATACGCAATTCTTCTTCTTGTTGTTTAATTATTGTAATATCCGTAATAATACTGTGATTATGCAGTCCGTCTTTATCTTTGACAAGATAACCGTTATCCATAACCCAAATAAGTGAGCCGTCTTTTTTACGAATACGATAAGGCATATTATAGGTATTACCTGTTTTAATCTGCTCTAAATATTTATCAAATGCCAACTTTCGGTCATCTTCAAAAAGAACACTGAGATAACGTCCGTTATGTATCTCTTTTATATCTTCAAGTGTATAGCCTGTCATATCAGTAAACCCCGAGCTGACATAGGTTGCTATAGTTTCATCTGCTGTTTTGGAGTGCATAGCTACAATCATTCCTCCATTGATGTGTTCAAGCAATGATTGATACTGTTGACTTGCCTCTAATATAGCTTTATTATGACGTCGGTTCAGACAGAAAATCCATGCAAATAAAAGCAACGCTGCCACGGATATCCTAAACACCAAGCCCACTACAATTTGATTGGTAGCTTTTTTCTCTTGCTGCATAGCAGCATCTGAGGTAAGACTGAAGGTATACCAATCATTGACCTTTGACGGAGTAAAGCTGACAAATCGTTTTTCACCATTATAAGTGAATGCAAAGCTTTTACTTTCTCCTTTTTTCATAGAAGCTTTAAGCTCATCTAGAGAAAAATTTTTAAATTCTGTTTTTTCAAAAAATGTGAATAAATTTTTTCCATCAGTCAATTTATCTTTGTGTTTACTTGAAATCAAAATTGTTCCATTAGGAGATACCACCATTCCATAGCCCTCTATGTAATAGCTGAAATCCAATAATTGTTCTCCTGCTGTAGCTAGTGGATAAACCCCAAAAAGCACACCCGTTATATCTTCTTTATTTTGAATAGGTACAGCAATAACGATACATTCCTCACCATTTACCGAAGATATTAATGGCTGACTTATATTAGTTATCCCTTGCATTGCTTTTTTAAAATATTCACGCTGTGCAACATTACCCGAGATACCATTATTTGAATAAGATACCCCTTTGGCATCACAAACCACCATCTTTTCAAATCCGCCATCGTCCACTGCATTTTGCAAAATACGCATTGCTTCTTGCTTTGTACATTCCTGCATTTCATCTAATGTGCCTGCAAGTACATTCATTGTTTTTATATTATATGAAATTCGGTCTAAAAAAGCTTTGTTATAATCTTTTGAAACTTCAGAAAGAGTTTGGTATGTTTCTCTCGTTAACATATTTTGCAGCTGCATTGAAAAATCCCATATTGTTACTACGGAAATGGCAAAAATCGCTATAGTAAAAAGTACTATGGTACAAACTTTTTTGCATTTCATACCAAACTTCCTCCATTCTTTGATAATTACATTAAGTAGATTCTACAGATGGCACAATGTCAACAAAAGGGCACTATAGTTGATTTGTGTTACTCATTAGGATATAATGGAAAAATTAGCATTATATTGGAAAACAGTAAATCAACTATTAGCTCTAAGATATATCATCTGTTTTATCAAATCTGCTGTATGGGGCGGCACAATGCGGTCCGGTGACCGCAGGCGGCTGCCAGCTGGCAGCCGCCACGAGGGCAAACCCCACAGGTTTGCCCTCGATTGTGCCGCCCCATACAGTAAGATTTACTCTAAAGGGCAACCTTTATGTATTATTTTAAAACAACAGGCTGTATTTATTATGCAGTCTGTTGCTTTGTATGAAACTTTTAAAAAAATAAAAAATATTTTAATTTTATTAAATTAAAAGGATATGTTGAAGCGTGATATGTATGAAAG
>JAVVRS010000002.1:0-11850 GCA_036654595.1 Oscillospiraceae bacterium
ACTGTGCAAAATAATTTGCCAGGAGATTTCTTTAGTCTTACGGCATCTGCCCCGCAGGTGATAGGCGGCATTCTGCCGCCTATCCGCTTGCCTTGTACAGGCAAGCGGCGGAATTGCCCACGAGGGCAATTCCGCAACCTGCGGGGCAGAGCCTCAAATTTGCACTTGACAGAGAAGACTTTGCCGAGTATAATATGAGTAGTTGCTCATATACTAATGTTAGGAGGCTTGAATGTGTCAAATATACTCTTAGATTTAACTGATAATGAATTTAAACGCTTAGAAGAAATTTATAAACTGTTTGGCAGTGCCGCAAGACTTAAAATTTTGGTGCGATTAAGTTATGGAGAATGTGGTGCCGGTGAACTAGGCGAAATAGCAGGACTTACACAATCTGCTACAAGTCATCAGCTAAAAGATTTGAAAAATTGTCGTATCATAAAATCTCGTAAAGATGGATTAAATGTTTTTTACAGCCTCGATGATGACCATATTGTTAAGATGCTCGAAACCGGAATAGAACATATTAAAGGAGAAAATTGTTATGAGTAATCAAAATGAAACTACTTGTGATGTTACTGGTTGCAGCTGTGGTCATGAACATATTCACAGTCATCACGAAAGCTGTGGCTGCGGACACGAGCATATTCATGCCGAAAGCGAAAATCTTAAACCCTTTTTAATCCGACTGGTAATTGCTTTTGTACTGACAATAGCAGTTTCTTTTGTTTCATTACCGTCAACTGTTTCATTTGTTACACTTTTAATTGCATACTTTTTATCCGGATATGAAGTTTTACTAACTGCAGGTAAAAATATTCTGAAAGGGAAAGTTTTTGATGAAAACTTTCTTATGGCAATAGCTTCAATTGGTGCTTTTTTAATTGGTAATATGACTGAAGCTGTTTCTGTAATGATTTTCTATGGTGTCGGAGAACTTTTGCAAAATATGGCTGTTGCCCGTTCCAAAAATAATATAACTAAATTAATGGATATCCGCCCTGATTTTGCAAATCTTAAAACCGCCAATGGTATAAAAATTGTTTCTCCTGAAGAAATACAGACAGGTGATATCATTTTAGTTCGTGCCGGTGAAAAAATACCCCTTGATGGTATAGTAGTTTCAGGGCAAGCTTTTGTTGATACCATGGCTTTAACAGGCGAAGCCGTTCCTCGTCGCACTAGCATTGGTGATGATGTTTACTCAGGTACACTCAGCACTGATGGTTTGCTTGAAATTAAAGTTACAAAGTTATTTTATGAATCTACTGTTTCAAAGGTTTTGGAGCTTGTACAAAATGCAAGCAGTAAAAAAGCTGAAAGTGAAAAATTTATAACCAAATTTGCTCGTTATTACACTCCGATTGTTGTCTTTACTGCAATTGCTGTTGCAGTCGTTCCGCCTCTGTTTGGCTTGGGTGCATTTTCTGTTTGGCTGTATCGAGCACTTTGCTTTTTAATTATCTCCTGTCCTTGTGCTTTGGTTGTATCTATACCAATCAGCTTTTTTGGCGGTATTGGCGGTGCAGCTAAACAAGGCATCTTAGTTAAAGGCGGCAACTACCTTGAAGCACTCAATAATGTTGATACTATTGTCTTTGATAAAACCGGAACTCTTACACAAGGTGTATTCAAAGTAACTGAAATTGCTCCTATTAATGGTGTAAGTGAAGAACACTTGCTCAATCTTGCTGCAACTGCTGAATTTCATTCAACTCACCCAATTGCAAAATCTATACTTTCAGCTTGTACTACAGAGATACACCCTGCATTATCAATAACTGAAAAAGCAGGCTTTGGTATTATCGCAACTACACAAGATGCTGTAATATATGCCGGAAACGCTAAATTAATGGCAGATATAGGAATAATCAATTTACCGAGTTTTACAAAAACAGCCGTCTACATTGCTATGAATAAAAAATATATGGGCTACATTTTAATCTCAGATGAAATGAAATCATCTACCGCTCAAGCACTTTTACAGCTAAAAGCTTTGGGTGTAAAAACACTTGTAATGTTTACCGGTGACAGTCAAAGTATAGCAAAAGATGTTGCTTCAAAACTTTGTCTTGATGATTACCATGCAGGTTTATTACCTCAAGATAAAGTTTCTCAGCTTGAAAAGCTTATGACAGGTAACCGAAAAAATAAAACCACTGTCTTTGTCGGTGATGGTATCAATGATGCTCCTGTATTAACTCGTGCTGATATTGGTATTGCTATGGGTGGTATTGGTTCAGATGCAGCTATTGAAGCTGCTGATATTGTAATTATGAATGATGATATTTCTAAGATTGCAACTGCAATTAAAGTAGCGGCTAAAACTCGACATATTGTCACACAAAACATCATTTTTGCTTTAGGTGTAAAACTAATTATAATGCTTCTGTCATTTTTTGGTATAACTTCAATGTGGTTTGCTATCTTTGCCGATGTCGGTGTTGCTCTTATAGCTTTGCTAAATGCACTCCGTGCAATGAAAATTTAACGCTACAGCTACCGCCTAAGCCCATCGCAAAAGCGTGGGAGAGATAAATCTCTCCCACGCTTTTTGCCGCTTTGCGGCAA
This sequence comes from Oscillospiraceae bacterium, assembly GCA_036654595.1. Taxonomy (GTDB): domain Bacteria; phylum Bacillota; class Clostridia; order Oscillospirales; family Ruminococcaceae; genus RGIG7389. The sequence continues at coordinate 2,572 of JAVVRS010000002.1, forward strand.
GGAGGACGAGTGCAACTCGTCCTCCTGCGATGGGCTTAGTTTGCGGTTTTAAAGTAAATTTCTGATTTTATATTTGATGACAACATTAAAAGGACGGCTTCCAGATGGAAGCCGTCCTTTTTTTAAGCTATAAGCTATTTTATAAAACTAGGGAGGAAATTAGCACAATGAAGCACCATCAACAGAGATGATTGTTCCTGTAGTGTAGCTTGCTACATCACTAGCTAAGAATAAGTAAGCTGCTGCAACTTCTTCAGGTTCGCCAAGTCTGCCAAGTGGAACTGCTTTTTCCATTGGAGCAATATATTCTTTAGGTAGATTGTTAACCATATCTGTTTTTGTAACGCCCGGAGCAACAGCATTAACACGAATTTGGTCTTTACCAAGTTCTCTTGCCATTGTTCTTGTCAAGCCGTTAACAGCAAATTTAGATGTTGGGTAACCAACATTTGCTGATTGTGCATATATACCTGCAATAGAACTAGTATTGATGATAGAACCGCCGCCATTTTCTTTCATAATTCTTGCAGCTGCCTGTCCGCATACAAATGTACCAACTAAGTTAATGTTGATAATCTTTTGGAATTCTTCGATTGGATAAGTATAGAAATTATGAACTTGTGTGATACCTGCGATATTAGCAAGGATATCAACTTTGCCATAAGCTTTTACGATTTCTGCAAATGCTGCACCAACTTGTTCAACATTAAATAATTCAGGACAAAAACCGATTACCGGATAGCTAGCTTTTTCTGCTTTTAATTTAGCGATTGCTTTATCAACGCTTTCTTGTTTTGAACCAAATATTGCAACTGAAGCACCGTTTTCCAAGAACAATTTTGCTGTTGCGAAACCAATACCTCTTGTGCCGCCTGTAACAACTGCTACTTTACCTTTTAACATAAAAATTTTCCTCCTTGATGTTTATAAAATTTAAAATCAGTATAATTTAGTGAATATATCTTTTCTCATCACCTGTTTATATTATAACATAGATGTTTATAAAGTGCAACCATTTTTGCAAAATAGATGAATATTTACAAACTATATACATAAATTCTGTATACTATAACCTAAATTTTTCCTATTATAAAGACCTCTCTGTTTGGGAGAGGTCTTTATATTTATTGCTATTACTTTGTTGTTTAATTATACTGTTGCTTTTTCATTCTGACTAAATTTTTTCAGCCTAAGCTTTTTCAACAGGATTTGGATATTTTTCACGAAGCTTTTTACCATTCTTCATTGCTATAGTTGTGAATATGATTAGCAATCCACAGAATACTATGTACATCCACCATGCTGCTGCATATCCTGCCATACCGTCAATAACGCCTGTAAGAACAGCACCTATTGCACAGCCTAACAGCATGAACAGATTAACTATACTGTAAATGGAAGGATAATCTTTTACGCCGAATACCATTGATGTAAGCAATGCAGGAAGCATGAAAGGCATTACTGCCGATAGTGCAAATGCAACTGCGAATACATAACCACCAATTGGGTTTGTTGCGAATATCAAGCCAAGTAAACCGATAACCCCACAAACGCTGGCAACTATTGTACCACCTAAAGCACCAACTTTTTCAAACAATACGCCGCCGCCCAACTGACCAACGATACCTACCAAGCTGAATACTGCAAGTACATTCCCGGCAGCTTTTATATCCCAACCGATTTTTACCAGATAGTTTGTTGAGTGAGTAGCAACACCCGCTGCCAAACAACCTACGATAAACATTACTATTGCAAGCATAAAGAATGCAGAAGATTTAAATGCAACACCTTTGTCAACGCCAAGCCAGTCATCTTTAGGTTTTGCAGGTTTGCTTGAATCTTCCGATTTTTTAACAGGGTCTGTATATGCTTCCTGTCCATAAGATGCAGGGTCTTTTTTAACAAACAAGAATGCAACGATTAGACCGGTTATAACTATTAATCCACCGCCGAGGTAGTAGCAGGTAATCCAGCCGCTTGGACCGCTTGCGATAATATCAGCAAAAATCATTGCCCATACAGCAGTACCAAGTGCAGGTGCACAGAAAGCAATACCCATTGCTACTGCACGTTTATCATTAAACCAACTTGTAAGCATCATGGAAACAGGCAGAGTACCGATACCACCGAAACCAAAGTTACAGATACCGAATACTAAGTAAAACTGCCATAATTTTGTGCAAAGACCCATAGCTGCAAAGCCAAGACCTGCAATAACTGTACATACAGCAAAGATTACTTTCATATTGCCTTTTTGCATTTTAGGTGCCAACACAGCTGCTGCCAATGCAGAAACAAGTGCCCCAATCATTGTAATAACCGAATATGATGCACTGTCGAATCCAAACGCTGCACATATAGGTGCCATAAACAATGATGTAGTATTGGATAGAATTGCATTCCCGAAGAACATGAACAGGAAACATCCGACTAATACCGACCAGCCGGAGAACTTTTTGGTTGATGTGCTCATTAGAAATTACCTCCAATTTAAATTTTGGGCTTTCTCGAGAACTTTAAACTTACGGATACCCTGCTTATGAGCATAATTTTAATTAAAAAAGTGCGTTTATGCCCGATACAAATCAAGCATTTTTTACGCACAAACACTGTTCTCCGCTGAAGCATACGTTCGTTTAAAGTTTCCGAAAAGCCGTTTATGAATCCCCTGCGATGTTAAAGATTTGTGCCTATCCTCAAATCTTGCTTTCAACATCTCTTGACGTTATATTAACAATAATAAAGAGCATTTGTCAATAGTTTTAGCTGAAAAGTTTATAGATTTTTAGTATTTATATAACAAAACTGTGTTATCATTAGTAAATAACACAAATATATTAAATTTTCTTTATATTATTAAATATTAAGTGAGGTTTAAGTTAATAAAAAAAATTAGTTTCATTGGCTATCTTTAACTAAATTAAATTATATCTTTTTAATGCAAAAAAAGAATGAGCCTCTAAGACTCATTCTTTTAAATTAAATTAATTTAATATTACAGTTCAGTTTCCCATAAACCATGAAGATTGCAATAAGCATATACTGCGATTGGTTTATCGTTTTCTACAACAAATACTGCTTCCGGTGCTTCGCCGGCAACCAAAGATTTTCTTTGTCCGCCTTTTTCTGTTTTCAGATATATCCATTGAATAAAATGTGCTTCAATCATTGGGTGAGCTACAGAACCGATTACTACTTTTACTTTATTACCATCTACAGTTACAACCGGAATATGTTTTTCTGTGCTTGCTTCGGTTGTGTTAGGTACAAGCAATGTCATTTCTTCTCCGCAGCATACCAATGGTGCTCCGCCGTCATTAATTTTGGAAATTAAGTTTTTACAATGTTTGCAGATATAAAATTTTTGTTCTTTCATAATTAATTACCCGCTTTCTTTTAAGTCAAATTTAAAGGGTTTGCTTTGTTTTTTTAACTATACTATATTTATTTTACTTTGTCCAGTACTTTTAATAATAATAATCATTATTAATTATATTGCACTATATCTGACCCTTTGTACAAATTATCTTCCAAATTTAAATTGATTTTGTATCTGTTTGATGATATTATTATGCTATAATATAGCACTATTTATACAGCTCTAACAATGCTTTTGATAAATTCTCATACTCAAGGAGGTTTTTTATTTATGGATATCAGACATATTATTATGTTGCAAAAAGAATTTTTTGCTACCAACAAAACTAAAGACGTTCAGTTTAGGCTTAAAAAATTACACAGATTAAAAAGCTGTATTATTCAACATGAACCTGAAATTTTAGCGGCGTTAAAAGAAGATTTAAACAAAGCTGAATTTGAAAGCTATGCCTGTGAAATCGGTATCTTACTTGATGAAATTAACTATCTAGAAAAACATTTAACCCAATGGTGTATGCCGCAAAAGGTTAAAACACCATTAACTCAATTTCCTTCGGTCAGCAAAATTTATTCCGAGCCATATGGCGTCGTGCTTATCATCTCTCCATGGAATTATCCATTTATGCTCTCAATGCAGCCACTTATCACCGCAATAGCTTCCGGTAATTGTGTAGTGCTAAAGCCATCAGACTATGCTCCCTGTACAGCAAGAGTAGTCAAAAAAATTATTGAGCAAGTCTTTGCACCCAACTTTGCTTATGTAGTTTTAGGTGGCAGAGAAACTAACACAGCTTTATTGGCACAAAAATTCGATTATATTTTCTTTACCGGCAGCCCAACTGTTGGCAAGCTGGTTATGCAGTCTGCGGCAAAAAATTTAACTCCGTTAAGCTTGGAGCTTGGCGGTAAAAGTCCTTGTATCGTGGATAATACAGCAAATATCAAGCTTGCCGCCAAAAGAATTGCTTGGGGTAAATTTCTTAATGCAGGTCAAACCTGTGTTGCACCCGATTATCTTTATGTACACAAAGATGTTAAATCCGAACTGATTAATGAGCTCAAAAAAAGTATCTCTAAATTGTACGGTGATGTTCCTTTATACAATGACGAACTGCCAAAAATAATAAATCAAAAACATTTTATGAGGCTTGTTAATCTAATGAAAAATGAAAAAGTTATCCTCGGTGGTCAATCCGACAAAGTATCTGAAAAAATTGAGCCGACATTGCTTGCAGATGTTTCATGGCGAAGCCCTGTAATGCAGCAGGAAATTTTTGGACCTATACTGCCAATTCTGGAGTTCAGTGAATTAAGTGATGTTATTGAGATTATTAAATCTAAACCTAAGCCGCTTGCACTTTATCTTTTTACACAATCTGCCGAAAATAAAAATCGTGTGCTAAATGAAATCTCCTTTGGTGGCGGCTGTATAAATGATACTGTTATTCATCTTGCCACACCATATATGCCATTTGGCGGTGTTGGCAACAGTGGTATGGGTAATTATCATGGCAAATTTGGGTTTGACACATTTTCTCACAAAAAAAGTATCCTTAAAAAATCAAATCTTTTTGATATACCGCTTAGATATGCCCCATACAAAAACAAGCTGACTGTTCTCAAGAAAATTATGAAGTAAGCATGTTTCTTTCCACCACCGCACCTTACAAGTGAGCATTGGGCGGCACAATGCGGTCAACGACCGCAAAGCGGCTCTGCCGCTTGATGGAAAACCACAGGTTTTCCATCAATTGTGCCGCCCAAGCTCGTAAGCTACTACTATCCCATAAAAAAAGCAGGGACGTTTGCAAAATATTTTGCAAACGTCCCTGCATATTTGGTATTTTAATTTTTAGCCTTCTGTTTTAACTGTTTTAATGCTGTCAAAACGAATGTTCCACAACCATGATGCGTTCATCTTGAAGCCTTCAAATTTCTTATTCATTGCAACATTTTTTACAGGATATTCAATGAATATATATGGTACTTCATCTGAAATTATATCCAAAGCTTCAAATATAAGGTCATTACGCTGAGTTGGGTCTGTACTTGCTTTTTGTTTTGTAATAAGTTCATCTACTTTATCATTTACATATGCTGCGGCATTAGCTCCGCCTTCACCTGCATTAGCTTTAGCATACAATGGTTCGATATTGCCGGAAATATCAGGATAATCTGCTTCCCAGCCTGCAATAATCATGTCATAATCTCTCTTACCATCTGCATCAAATGCGTTGCCAAACTGATATTTTGTATGTTCTTCTGAGGACAATTTAATCAATTCAACATTGATGTTTAATGCTTTCAAAGCTTCTTGAACTGCAAGACCTTTAGAATACGATAATGATGATTCTGTAATCATCAAGTTACAATCAAAGCCATTAGGTACAGATGATTTTGCCATATATTCTTTTGCTTTTTCCAGATTGTATTCATATTTAGGAGCATTTTTTTCGTATTCTGCCCATCTTTCGGGTTCAATTGTATAAAGTGATTTACCATGTGGCAATACAGTTGCAGGTATACCTGCTTCTTTAATAATATTTTCATACAATGGTTTAAAATTGATTGCATGATAAATTGCTTTTCTTACATTTACATCATCAAAAGGTGCTTTTTGTGTATTGAATGCAAGATAGCTTATTCCCATTGTTTCAACAGAATCTAAATTAACTTTACCACTATCTCTCAAAGTTTTAAGCATATCCAATGGTGGTTCTGCTGTGAAATCTACCTGTTCGGTTTGCATAGCAGTAACTCTGGTTGTATCTTCCGGAATAATTTTGAAGATAAGTTTAGAAACTTCAATTTTAGCTGCATCTCTGTAGTTTTCATTTTTATCAAGAACAATTTCCGTACCACTTTTCCAGCTTGAATATTTGTATGGACCTGTACCCATAAGTCCGCCTTCAGCTGTACCAAAAGTATCTTTATGTGCTTCATAATATGCTTTGCTGATTATATGTCCTGCTGTTGTTCCCGGTACATACTGCCATGTTGCATCAGGTTGTTTAAGTTTAACAGTAATTTCCCAATCTCCTGTTTGTTTAATTGATTCAACACTACCAAACATCCAACCAAGATAAGATGCCACATCGGGGTTCTTTGTTCTTTCAAGTGAAAATAAAACATCTTCCATTGTCATTGGTGTACCATCAGAAAACTTTACATCATCACGAATTACATATTTATATGTAACATCATCAACAATTTCCCATGATTTTGCAAGCTGTGGTACCAACTGATTGTTTTCATCAAATGTTAACAAACCTTCTGTCACTTGATTTACAACCGGATTAGTTGTAAAGTCATACGCAAATGCCGGGTCAAGAGCAACAATATCACTGCCCAATGCAACGGTTAAAGTCGTACCTTCTGTTGCCGCTGTTTTCGGAGCCTCTTTCTTGCCACACGCAGCAAACATGGTAGCTACCATTGCTGTTGCTAAAACAAGACTGATTAATCTTTTGATTTTCATTCTTAAACCTCCTGATAAATTTTGTACCCTCTTGGGCTTTCCGCAAGCGGACAGCCCTCCGGAGCCGGTTCGCCGCCGAAACCTATGGTTTCGGCGATTGCGGCAACGCCGCAATGTGTGCGAAGCACACACGAACCGGCCCACGGCGTAGGGGCTGATTGTAACATGGGTGTTTATCTGTACATACCATATTTGAGCTATGGTTTGTAAGCAAATTTAAAGCTGTGACAGCTATACAAAATGACAAGCTACAAAATGTTCTTTGCCGGCAACTTTGTGCAGTGTCGGTTGTTGTTTCAGACAAATATCTTTACAGCTGACACAACGTGAAGCAAAGCGGCAACCACTTGGGATTTCCATAGCATTCGGCAAATCACCTTCCAGTACAATACGATTTGGTATCAGTTCAGGGTCTGCTTTTGGAATAGCCGACATAAGTGAAATTGTGTAAGGGTGAAGTATATTGGCAAAAAGTTCATCTGTAGGAGCAGTTTCAAGCACTTGACCCAGATACATAACCGCAACAGTATCACAGATATGTTCAACTACAGTCATTTCATGTGAGATAAACAGCATTGTCATTTGAAACTTTTTACGCAAATCCATAATGAGATTTAATATTTGAGCTTGAACCGATACATCAAGTGCAGAAACCGGTTCATCAGCAACAATAAAATTCGGGCTTAACAGTAATGCTCTTGCTATAGCAAGACGTTGTAATTGTCCACCGCTGAGTTCCGATGGCATACGATTAAGTACATCTTTGGGCAAGCTTATATATTCAAGCAGTTCTTCAATCTTTTCTCCTGTTTGTTGTTTATTCAGATTATGTACACCGCCAACTTCATAAAGAGATTGTCCTATACGCATTTTTGGATTAAATGAAGAAAACGGATTTTGAAAAATCATCTGCATTTCTTTACGTTTATCTTTCATTTGAGCACGACTGTAAGCGGTAATATCTTCACCGCAAAATGTTATTTTACCGGCTGACGGTGCTACAAGTCTGAGCAAACATCTTCCCAAGGTACTTTTACCACAGCCGCTTTCACCAACCACACCAAAGATTTCACCTTTATGTATTGTGATATCTACTCCGTCCAAAGCGTGCAATGTTTTTGATTTAGGTGCAAAAAATCCCGAACCACCCACTGTATAATATTTTTTTAAATTTTCTGCTTTAATTATTTCTTCCGGCTGCATATAAGAAGGTCTTACATTGTTCTCCAATTTTACAAACCTCCATTCAGCTTAAAATGACACGCCGCAACATGAGCATCATTTACACATGATGTCATTAACGGTGTTTGCATATGACAAATTTCTTTTGCATAAGCACAGCGTGGTGCAAAAGCACAGCCTTTCATATCGTCAAACAATTGCGGAGGACTTCCCGGAATTGTTTCTAAATATTCACCTGTACCACCCGGTTTAGGTATACTTGCTATCAATGCCTTACTGTATGGGTGTGCTGCATTTTTGAATATATTTTTAGTTTCACCTGTTTCCACTATCTTACCCGCATACATTACAGATACTCTTTGACACGCTTCGGCTACAATGCCAAAGTTATGTGTTATAAGTAATATTGACATACCCATGCTTTTTTGCAAGTCTTTTAGCAATTCCAATATCTGTGCTTGAATTGTTACGTCCAATGCAGTTGTCGGTTCATCTGCAATCAACAATGATGGGTTGCATGATATTGCCATTGCAATCATTACTCTTTGCTGCATACCGCCGCTAAGTTCAAATGGATATTGTCGGTAGCGTTTTTCGGTTGGTGTAAGTCCTACCTTTTCAAGCAAAGCCAAGGTTTTCTTTTTAGCATCGGCTTTACCTAATTTTTCATGGTAATAATACATCTCATCAATTTGCTGTCCTACCGTAAGCAATGGGTTTAACGATGTCATTGGGTCTTGAAAAATCATCGAAATTCTATTGCCTCTAATCGCTTCCATCTCTTTTTTACCAAGACAAAGCAAATCTTTATCTTCAAACAATATTTCTCCCGACATTCGGCTTCTGCGTTGATTATGAAGTCTGAGTATTGACTTTGAGGTCATACTTTTACCACAGCCGCTTTCACCTACCAAGCCATGAATTTCTCCTGTGTGAATATTTAAATTCACTCCGCTCAGTGCATGAACAATCCCTCTGGTGGACATCAAATCCACTGTAAGGTCATGTATCTCCAACAGATTATCCATTTACGCTACCCCCTGCAACTTTGTTCTTCTCTACTTTTTTAAATGAAGGTAGTTTTCTTTGGTTTGGTTCCATATATTGATGTAAGCCATCACTGAAAATGTTAAGGGATACCACTGTCATTATAATTGCAAGACCGGGTGCAAGTGCTAATGTTGCATTTTGAAGCAGGAAGTTTCTTCCTTCATCAAGCATTGCTCCAAATTCTACTGTTT
>JAVVRS010000002.1:11860-19002 GCA_036654595.1 Oscillospiraceae bacterium
CAATCCGCTGTAGGCGGCTGTACACCAAGCCCTAAAAAGCTAAGTGATGCAAGGTCTAATATAGCATATGCAAGGTCAAGTGTAATTTGTACAATAATAGTTGATGCACAGTTTGGCAATATATGCCTAAACATTATTCTCATATCAGAATATCCTATTGACTGTGCCGCTTCAACATATGTTTTATTCTTTTCAACAAGTGCAAGTGAACGTGTTAATCTTGTCAGCATTGGCACATATACTATACCAAGTGCTAAAATTGCATTGCCAAGTCCTCTACCAAAACCCGCAACAAAAATAAATGCTAAAAGCAATGCCGGAAAAGACAATACAACATCACAAACTCGCATTATTGCATTTTCAAGTTTACCTCCATAGTAACCGGAAAACAATCCCAATGGTACACCTACCACAACTGAAAATCCCACTACTCCCAATGCACCGAGTAATGTAGTTCTTCCGCCATAAATTAATCTTGAAAAAAGGTCACGTCCCATTTTATCCGCACCAAGTATATGTTCTGCTGTTGGTTTTGCAAGTGAACTTGACAAATCCTGTAATGTTGGTTCATATGGGGCAATTACTCCTGCAAAAACACAACACATTATAATTAGTATAAGCACCAACATTGACAAAATAACAGGTACTGTAAACAACTTACCCTGTTGTTTTTTTAGTTTGAATATTGGTGGGTGTCCTAAGAAATACTTCATTTATTTTAAGCTCCATTCAGCCGTTTTGCAGCGGCACAAAAAAATTCTATACTATACTCGCAAGATTTGGGGCGAACGGACGGCTGCCCGACTTTGTCGGGCAGCTTTCGGTGCGTCGCACCGACTGCGGCGCAGCCGCAGGGTCCGTACGCCCCGCTTTTTCCCTCAAGCTGCTAAACACACATCAGTCTTGTAAACGTATGCGTGGGTCAATTAATGCGTATGTAATATCTACTATTAAATTAATAACCATAAAGGTTACTACAAGCATTAATGTAATACCTTGTACTAACGGATAATCCGATGCCTTTATTCCACCTATAAGTAATGCACCAAGCCCACCTAGTGCAAATACATTTTCTACCATAACCGCACCAACAAGCATTGAACCGATTTGTATACTGGTTACTGTAATAATTGGTATAAGTGCATTTTTAAGAGTATGTTTAAAGATTACTGCCCTACCCGGAACACCTTTTGCAATTGCTGTTTGAGCATAGTTTGAGTTTAGTTGTTCTATCATATTGCTTCGTGTAATGCGTGAAGTTAGTGCTACCATATTAAGTGCTAATGCTAATGCAGGCAATGCCAGATAATAAAGATTTTCCATAAACCCACTGCCTGTACCAAACGATGGAAAGATTGGAAATTTAAGTGCAAATAACAGTAAAAATATTATCCCTGTTAAAAATACCGGAGATGATACAAATATCAAGGTCAATACCGAAAGAAATGAATCCGCAAAAGTATTCATCTTTATCGCACTGAATATTCCTATTGGTATCGCTAACAGCAATGCTAAAACCGAACTCATTGCCACAAGCTGTACTGTTACCCCTATACGTTCTGACACTAGTGAATTTACTGATTGTTTAAACTGAAAGCTATCACCTAAATCTCCTTTTATAGCACTTGTTATCCATATTAAATATTGCTTAGGATATGATTCATTCAAATGATACTTTTCTTCGATAGCTTGTCTTGTTTCTGCGGTTATTTGTTTGCCTTTTGTCATTGAGGACACCGGGTCTGACGGTGAAAGTCTGACCATTCCAAAAATAAGTATTGAAACGATAAACAGTATCGGTATCAACTGAACAACTCTTTTGAGAATAAACTTAAACATTAATGGCCCTCCGAGATTTTTTTTGATATATGGTTTTCTCTGCTTTGTGGTTAATTCCCGAGCAGTAGTGCGGCTTCTGCCCCGCAGGCGGACGGCTTCGCCGTCCACATTGCCACAAAGTGGCAATGGACTAATTTCCCCCAAGGGGGGAAATTAGTGCCTGCGGGGCAGAACTGTAAACCCATATAATTGCCAAGCAACAAGGTACAAACCGAATTACTGTTTTACTGTTGCATAAGCAGTATAAAATAATGCGTTAAACTATCAAAATTATACCTTTATTTTCTGCCATTGTCAAATTCAAACTTTAAATATAAGTTAGTTTTAAGCTAAAAAAACGCACCTGTGTGGTCATTTGCAATCTCATGGGTGCGTGTAGGTGTAATATTTCACGGTCGTTATTTATTTAAATAAGATTTTCATTAACTTCCTTAGGGTCCTTAAATGTTGGCACAGCTTTTTTCATAGCCGTTTTTATTGCTGCTTTACTGTGTGTGTTTACCGCTGTTTGCAATAGCTTGAGCTGTTCTTTTATCTCCGACTGTGAAATATCATGCTGACGTTCAATAAAAATTTTTCTGTTGCTTGTGGCAGTAAGAAGTTCTTCATCAGCAATCAATAGTTCTTCATATAGCTTTTCTCCCGGTCTTAAACCTGTTTCTATAATCTCTATATCTTCATATGGTGTGTATCCCGACAATCTTACCAATTTTTCCGCCAAATCTATAATCTTAACGGGACTACCCATATCCAATACATATACCTCTGATTTTTCTGCCATTGCTCCTGCTTGCAGTACAAGCTGTGCCGCCTCTGATATTGTCATAAAATAACGAATAATTCGCTTATCGGTTACTGTTATGGGGCCACCCTCATTAATCTGTTTTTTAAAAAGCGGTACAACCGAGCCATTGGAACCAAGTACATTTCCAAATCGTACCGCTACATATTTAGTATTGCTTGTTTCCCTCATACTTTGCAATAGCATTTCACAAAACCGTTTTGATGCACCAAGAATATTAGTGGGATTTACTGCTTTATCTGTAGAAATAAGCACAAACTTATTTACCGCATATTTGTCGGCTGCCATTACAACATTATATGTGCCGAAAATATTGTTTTTTACCGCCTCACTTGGGCACGCTTCCATCAATGGAACGTGCTTATGTGCCGCCGCATGAAACAGTATATCCGGTCGGTAAAAATCAAACAATTCTTCTAACTTTTCTTTATCTCGTACCGACGCAATCTCTACTGCCAAATCAATCTTATTACCATATTGTCGATACAACTCCTGTTGTATTTCATACGCATTATTTTCATAGATATCCAAAATAATAAGCTTCTTAGGATTGCTTGCTGCAATCTGTCTACAAAGCTCCGAGCCTATTGAACCACCTCCGCCTGTAACAAGAATTACCTTTCCATCTATAAACTGCTCTACATTTTGGCTTTGAAAAGATACCGCTTCTCTGCCCAACAAATCATCAATATTAACATCACGCACATTTTGCAACAAACTCACATTATCAATCAGTGCAAGCGTTGACGGTAATATTTTTACCTTGCATTTAAGCCCCGAACAAATTTCCAAAATCAGCTTGCATTTCTGAGGAGAAAGCGAAGGTATTGCTATTATAATCTCTTGAATATTCATTTCCTTTACCATATTAGGAATGTCATTTATACAACCTTTTACCTGTATTTCATGGATTTGTTTACCTATTTTCTCTACACTGTCATCAAAAAAACAAACTGTATTATATCTGCTTGCCACATTTTTCTCAAATTCTTTTGCCAGTCTTACTCCTGCTTCACCTGCTCCCACAATTGCTACATTTATTTTATCAGTATCATTTTTTGTCGGTATTGTATTATGTGTATTGATTATCAAGCTACCTTTTCCGTATGGGGCGGCACAATCAAGGGCAAACCTTCGGTTTGCCCTTGCGGCGGCGAAGCCGCCGGCGGTCTTTGACCGCATTGTGCCGCCCCACGCAGCTATCTTACGCTTAATCAATACACATGGTATTGTATAACTGCGGTATAAACGATAGCAAAACCTCATTGTAAGCATACCAAGCAAAGAGGTGCTGCATACTGACAATGTATAAAACCAACCAATAGATTTATCTCCTATTACAAATACAACCGCCGAATAAAGAATAAATCCCAACACAACCCCTGCAAGCAAGGTAAGATATTCTTTACTTTCTGCATACCGCCATAAACTGTCATAGGTTTTAAAAGCTGCCTGAAAGATAAAAATGCAAACAATTAAAATAAATCCATCTCTTACAAGCAATGTTAAATCTTTGCTTTCTGTCCCATTTGATGAGGGAAACATCAAAAACAAGATAACTGACACACTTGTTATAATACAAATATCAAGGATTGCAATAGTTTGTTTACGATACTTTTGTAGTTTTATCATGTTTATTATTCCTTCTGCCAACAAATACCTTAATGATTACAACTAAATACTTGTAATCATTTTAAATTTGCTCTATAATAAAATTAATAGATAAACTTATAATTAACCTTTGGCACACATACTAAACCAAAAGGTTCAATTTTTTAATTGGGGGAGGATATCCATGACAACAATTTACTATTTTACAGGTACAGGCAACAGCTTAATGATTGCAAAAGAAATCGCAAAAGCTTTACCTGATTGTGAATTGGTTTCAATAGCTAAAGCAATAGACACCGACGCTGTATGTACCAGTGATATCATAGGTTTTGTTCACCCTGTTTATGTGTCCAACCTGCCAAATATGGTTGAGCACTTTGTTCGTAAACTTACATTTAATCCAACTGCTTATATTTTTTCTGTCGCTGTTTGTGGTGCTTCAAGTGGCAATGCTCTCCCTTTATTGCAGAGTATATTGGAAGAAAAAGGAGCAAAACTCAGTTATTCCGTTGTACACCAAATGCCTGCAAATTATGTGGTACTATACAATATTGACATTGATAAAGTCGATGGAATATTAGAAAATTCCGATAAAGAAATACCTAAAATCATTGAGGATATTCGCTCTAAAGTAACAAATGAAGTTCCTCCTATGAAAAAAACTTTCTTAACCGGTTATCTGAATAAATTGCGTGATGGATATCCCGCATCAGACCGCAACTTTGTTATAAATAACTCATGTACCGGCTGTGGAACCTGTGCATCAATCTGTCCTGCAAACAATATTGAAATGTTTGATGGCAAGCCTACATTTAAGCATAAATGTGAGCATTGTATGGCTTGTTTGCATTGGTGCCCCAACAAAGCAATTGACTATAAAAAGAAAACACAAAAACGTAATCGTTATCATAATCCGAGAATACAGCTCTCTGAAATGATAATAAAAAGACTTTGATACTGTATCAAAGTCATAATCTCTATGGTATCAACAAATTTGACAGAAGAATATATATGTCACTGACCGTTACAACAAATTTTAAAAGGCAGACAGTGTGTGCCCACTGTTTGCCTCTTTCTTTGTCCTAAATGCTTATGCCAAAATATTACATTAATTCCGTCTTATTCCCCTAATGGCTCTTATGCCAATTTGCTGCAAAGTACCGCCTGCGACGGCAATTAATCTTTCGCACCTGTTGATTAGCCCCCAAATAGCAAAATGGGGGCGGCACAATCAAGCGAGGGCAAACCCTCCGGTTTGCCCTCGCTTGGCGGCGGCGAAGCCGCCGGCGGTCGCCAGACCGCATTGTGCCGCCCCACACAGTAAGACTTACTTGCTAATCAACACTAATTTTCGTAGACAACCCGCCTTTTTAAGAAGTTAAAATTCTGCTCAATTTAAAGCAGTCAACAACTTAAATCAATAGACAAAATATGTTTTAGAGGTAATTGAAATGATAATGAGAACAGAACGCTTAGAACTTGTTCCGCTCACTGTGCAACAATTAAAATTGTGGGTACAAGATATGCCTGCGCTTGAAAAAGAACTTCATTGCTATTATAAAGCTGAACCTATGGAAGGCTTTTTCTTGGATATTGTAAAAAAACAGCTTGAAGCTGCCGAAAATGATGAAGTAAATTATATATGGCATAGCTTTTGGTTTTTAATTCGTAAGCAAGACAGAGTTGTTGTAGGTCTGGCAGATTTTAAAGATGTACCAAATGAAAGCGGTGAAGTAGAAATCGGTTATGGTTTAGGTAAAGAATTTGAACATAATGGTTATATTACCGAAGCTGTAAAGATGATTTGTAACTTTGCTTTACAGCATAAAAATGTATCTCATATCATTGCAGAAACTGATTTAAATGGGCTTGCTTCACAGCATATTTTACAAAGATGTGGATTTAAGGAATATAAACATGACACAACCTCTTGGTGGAGATTTTAACAGAAATAATTACATAGAATATAAAACCACCTGTTACTGTAGATAACTACAATAACAGGTGGTTTTTTTAATTGTTTAATAAATCAATTTTAGATTTCACAAGCTGCTTTGTAACCATCTTCTATAGCATTTCTTGCTGTACCTATCTTATTACAGTCACCAACATATTTAACTACAGGAGCAAGGTTCTTAACAACATCATTAAGAGCATTGTTTGGTCTTGCACCCATGCCCCAAATAATATGGTCAAAGTCTTTGAGTATTTGTTTTTCACCTTTATATTCAACAACTACATCTCTGCCTTGGAATTCCAATAATTTTGTTGATGTTCTAACTGTTACGCCATGTGCTCTGAATGAAGCCATTAGCGGAACTCTGTTAGATTCTGAAAGAGCTGAAACCAAACGTGGTAACATTTCAAGAATTGTTACATCAATATCGCCTCTTGCTGTTTGACATAGATGGTCAGCAGTTTCACAACCAACCAAGCCACCGCCCAAAACAAGAACTCTGCCATTAAGAGCTTGTGCTCTGCCTGCAAGTATATCATGGCTGGTAACAACTTTTTCAAGTGTATTGAAGCCGGGTATTCTTGCTGCAATTAATGGATTGGAACCTGTTGCCATAATAATAGCATCAGCATGTTCAGCTTTGATATTTTCTTCTGTAGCTTCTACGCCATACTTAATATTTACACCAAGTTTTTTACATTGTGTATACAGATAGTTTATCCATTTTGCAACTTCAATTTTGTATGGAGGTACAGCTGCAAGATTAATCTGTCCGCCAACTTTAAAGTTCTTTTCAATTAATGTAACCTTATGTCCTCTTACTGCTGCAACTCTTGCTGCAGATAAACCTGCCGGACCGCCACCAACAACAAGTACTTTTTTAGGTTCACCTTGAAGTTCTGGGATAGCCCATTCTTCTTCTCTGCCAAGTGC
>JAVVRS010000003.1:0-17901 GCA_036654595.1 Oscillospiraceae bacterium
CGGCATCAAAGATAATTTACTCATTAATTACGGTAACTGTATCATCATTCATCATAGGCAGAATAAAAACCGACGACCCCGTAACATCAAGTTAAGGGCCGTTTTTCTGATATTTACAAGAAAGTAAATAAATCAGAATAAATGCGGTCGCAATATAACAATATAAAAAAAAGCGGCACAAACAGTACAATTTACAAATAATGAAATTTATAATACAGATATAGTTAAAATCATGTTATTAAGGAGATATAAATGCAGTATATAATATTATTTCTAGAGGGTATAATAACCTTTATATCACCATGTCTTTTACCAATGCTGCCAATTTATATCTCATATTTTGCCGGAGGCAAAGCAGGAGAAGACAAACATAAAGCATTAATTAATTCAATAGGTTTTGTACTTGGTTTTTCAGTTGTCTTTATTACACTCGGAGCATTTGCAGCAACATTGGGAATGTTACTGATGAAATGGGCAGTAATTGTTAATATAATAACAGGTGCAGTTGTTGTAATCTTAGGTTTAAATTTCTTAGGAATTATACTGCTTAATTTTTTAAATAGATTTCGTAGGGCTACAAAAGGAAAAGGGGAATTGGGCTTTTTTTCATCTGTATTGTTTGGCATAGTATTTTCCATTGGTTGGACACCTTGTGTAGGAGCCTTTTTAGGTTCAGCATTAATGTTAGCATCACAGCAAGGCTCTGTTATAACAGGTGTTTTAATGTTGCTTTGTTATTCATTGGGACTTGGCATACCATTTATAGCCGCCGCAGTCTTAATTGAAAGATTAAAATCTACATTCACATGGATTAAAAAACATTATAATTTCATCAATAGAGTTTCCGGAATTTTGCTTGTAGTTATGGGAGTGCTTATGATGACAGGACTAATGGGTAAATTTCTTTCTCTAATCAGTTTTTAGGAGGTAAAATAAAATGAACAATCGTACTAAAACTATTCTTAGCATAGTAATATTCATAGCCTTACTTGCGGTTAGTATGGTGCTTTATAAAACTCTTATGAATAAAAGTACACAAATTATTCCGCCGGCTACAGTAGAAGTCTTGCCCGAACCGCAAGAAAAAATACCGGCAGCTGAATTTACCGTATATAATAAAGAGGGCAATGAGGTTAAGCTTTCAGATTTTGCAGGTACACCGACAGTTATAAATTTTTGGGCAAGCTGGTGTCCGCCATGCAAAGCAGAGATGCCAAGCTTTGAGGCTTTATATAAAGAATTTGGTTCAGATGTAAACTTTATGATGATAGATACAACCGATGGCAAACGAGAAACTAAAGAAAAAGCAGAAGCATACATTGCAAAAAACAGTTATACTTTCCCTGTCTATTTTGATACAGAACTTGAGGGTATGTATAATTTAGAAGTAAATGCAACGCCAACCACTATTTTTGTTGATGCAGAGGGCAATATTGTAGAAAAATATATTGGTATAATGAATGAAGAAATACTTCGCAGTAAGCTTGAACAACTTTCAGATAAGACTAAAACCACACCATCAACAAATGTAAAAAACTGATTTTTTGCGGTAGTTTTTATGTAATAAAACACAACAAATGTGTTTGAATGGAAAATCATGTAAACTACATAAAAATAATAGTTTAAATTTGTGCAATTATTTCAAAAAACAGCTGTATTTTTGATACTTAACATTGATTTTACTTTTAATTTAGAGTAAAATGGTAAAGTATACTATTTGTGTAACAGTAAATAGTAACTTATGGGTATATGCCTTGCAAACTAAAATTTTGCGAGAACCTATATAAATCAAACAAATAATTTTCAGCGAACCCCATGGCATCTGCCCCACAGGTGGGCGGCTTCGCCGCCCATATTGACGCCTACGGCGTCAATTGTGAGATTGTCATTGCAATGACAATCTCACACCTGTGGGGCAGAAGCTAAAACGATAGACTTTTAATAAAAAAACAGTAAAAAACAAATACAGCAATGAAGTTACAGGGGGAAGAAGGATGTTAGAATTAAAAAATATTTCCTTTAGAGCAGGGGATAATCCGGACACTCAAAAAGAAATATTGCAAAACGTAAACCTTACCATATCAGGTTCAAAGATAGTAGCAATAACAGGACCTAATGGTGGTGGTAAATCAACGATGGCAAAGATTATTGCAGGGATAGAAAAGCCGAGCTCCGGACAAATTTTTCTTGACGGACAGGATATAACAAATCTTGGAATTACCGAAAGAGCAAACTTGGGAGTATCCTTTGCATTTCAGCAACCGGTACGTTTTAAAGGACTGAGAGTATGCGATTTATTAGCACTGGCAACAGGACAAGATGTAAAAACAATAGATGAAAGTGTACTTTGTTCTTATCTGCATGATGTAGGGCTTTGTGCAAGGGATTACATTAACAGAGAAATTAATACAAGTCTTTCAGGCGGTGAAATTAAGAGAATTGAAATTGCAATGATAATGGCAAGAAAAACGAAGCTTACAATTTTTGATGAACCTGAAGCAGGGATAGATTTATGGAGCTTCAACAGCTTGATAGATGTATTCCAAAAGATGAGAAATGAATTAGACAGAACAATAATTATTATATCTCATCAAGAAAGAATTTTAGAAATTGCTGATGAAATAATTGTTTTATCAAAAGGCAGTATAGTTCAACATGGTACAAAAGACGAAATATTGCCTGAACTTCTTGATAGTGAAGGCTGTGGTTTTTGTCCACATCGGAAAGGGTAGTGAGCAGTAATGAAAGAGATAACAAAAAAATTGCTGGGAATGATTTCTGATTTTAAAGATGACTTTAAAGGTGCTTATAATATTCGTGAAGATGCGGGCTGTGCGGGACGAAAGAACAGTGATAATATCTTCATCACACCAAAAACCGATAAACCTGGCATAGATATTACAGTTATGGCAAACACAAAAGGTGAAAAGGTTTATATTCCTGCCTGTGTTACTCATAGTGATGTAAATGATTTGGTGTATAATGATTTTGTCATAGGTGAAAATGCAGATGTAACTATAATTGCAGGTTGTGCAGTGCATACTGATGGAGAAGAAAGCTCACAGCATAATGGTATCCATAATTTTATTTTAGAAAAAGGTGCAAGAGTACTTTATATTGAAAAACATATTGGTACAGGTACAGGTACAGGTGAAAGAATAATCAATCCTCAAACCTATGTGACAGCTTATGAAAACTCATATATGGAGATGGATACTACACAAATCAATGGTGTTGATTCCACAAAGCGATATTCTGAAGCAACCTTGCATGATGGAGCAACCTTGGTAATCAAGGAAAAAATTATGACAGATGGCAGTCAGTTTGCAGAAACTAATTTTGTTGTTGATTTAAACGGTGAAGATTGCGGAACACATCTTGTATCACGTTCGGTGGCAAAAGGAAATTCAAAACAGGTATTCCGTTCAGTAATGAATGGACATACACGCTGTACAGGACATTCAGAATGTGATGCAATTATAATGGATAATGGTGTAGTAAGTGCAGTTCCCGAATTGACGGCATATAATGTTGATGCAGCACTTATACATGAAGCAGCAATAGGTAAAATTGCAGGTGAACAGATAACAAAGCTAATGACAATGGGACTTACAGAAAAAGATGCCGAAGCAAAAATAATTGAAGGTTTCTTAAAATAGAAAAAAACGTATATACAAAGAATAAACAGCCATAATATACATTAAAAAAGGAGAGCTTGGAGAAATAATTACCGAGCCCTCTTTTTATGGATAATAATGTGATAAATTGGCTTTCTAAGATAACTGGAGGAAAATAGATTGACGGATTTGCAAAAAGAGATAGAAAAAAGGCGTACATTTGCAATTATTTCACACCCTGATGCAGGGAAAACCACACTTACAGAAAAGCTTTTACTTTACGGAGGTGCAATTCAATTAGCAGGTTCGGTAAAGGGTAAAAAAACAGCAAAACATGCAGTATCAGATTGGATGGAAATTGAAAAACAAAGAGGTATTTCTGTTACGTCGTCGGTAATGCAGTTTAATTATGAAGGTTATTGTATAAATATACTTGATACACCCGGGCATCAGGATTTCTCGGAAGATACCTATCGTACATTAATGGCAGCAGATTCAGCAGTAATGGTCATAGATGCTTCAAAAGGGGTAGAAAATCAAACAAGAAAACTGTTTAAAGTATGTGTAATGCGTAATATACCAATTTTCACATTTATTAATAAAATGGATAGAGAAGCACGCAATCCATTTGATTTAATGGAAGAAATTGAACAAGAACTTGGTATACAAACCTATCCTGTTAATTGGCCTATAGGCTGTGGCAGAGAGTTTAAAGGTGTGTATGACCGTATGGATAAAGAAATAATTTCTTTTGTGGCAAATAATGGTCAGCGTGAAGTAAAAGCGACCAAAGCGGATATAAACGACCCAAATCTTGAAAAACTAATTGGTGAAGAACATCGTAATCAACTTGTGGAAGATATAGAATTATTAGATGGTGCAAGCTGTGAGTTTGATATGGATAAAGTATGTTCCGGTAAATTGTCACCTGTATTTTTTGGTTCAGCACTTACAAACTTTGGTGTTAAACCATTCCTTGAAAGCTTCTTAAAGATGACCTCAGCACCACTTCCAAGGGATTCAGACCAAGGTATAATAAATCCATTTGATGAAAATTTTTCAGCATTTGTATTTAAAATACAAGCTAATATGAATAAAGCTCATCGTGACCGTATAGCATTTATGAGGATTTGTTCGGGTAAATTTGAAAAAGGTATGGAAGTGTATCATCAACAAGGCGAAAAGAAAATTAAGCTGTTGCAACCGCAACAGTTAATGGCACAAGAAAGAGAAATTATAGAAGAAGCATATGCAGGTGATATAATAGGTGTATTTGACCCGGGTATGTTTGCAATTGGAGATACTATTAATATGCCGGGTAAAAAGTTCCGTTATCATGGAATACCAACCTTTGCACCGGAACATTTTTGCAGAGTAAGACAAAAAGATACTCTTAAACGCAAACAGTTTGTAAAAGGAACAACACAGATTGCTCAAGAAGGTGCAATACAAATTTTTCGTGAACCCGACAGTGGTATGGAAGAAGTAATTGTAGGTGTAGTAGGTACATTGCAGTTTGAAGTGTTGGAATATCGTTTAAAAAATGAGTATAATGTTGATATTATAATGGAAACATTACCATTCCAATATATTCGTTGGATTGAAAATCGTGAAATTAATCCTAAAACATTAAATTTAAGCAGTGATACTAAGGTAGTACAAGATTTTCGAGGTAATCATCTATTGCTGTTTACAAACAGTTGGAATATCAATTGGGCATTAGAACGTAACAAAGAATTACAACTTGCTGAGTTCAGTAAATAATCAGTAGGTTTGCCGAATATGATTTTATGGCAATACAACTTAAAAATTTACTGTAGTAGAAGGAACACCCTACTATTTAAGCATCTTTTTTTCTTCCTTTTTACACGATAGAAAGAAGATTGAATTTCTGTAAAGCGGCAGTGCCATGGGGGGCACAATTGTGTGCTTACAGCACACAGACGGCTTCGCCGTCTACGGCACGCAGTGCCGAATTGTGCCCCCCATGGCTTAAATTAAGCAGAGTTGTAAAATATAGATAAAAGGGGTCTGTTGCAAAATCTTTTGTAACAGACCCTTCATGTATTCGGCTTCAAATTTTATGTGTTGAGTTAAATAACAAGATAGCATAATGCTAAAATCAAAGTGGTATCACCGCCGTCATTTAGCAGTAAAATAATGAGGAATATAAGTAAAATTCGTTCATTATCAAGATGTAAGGCATCTAAGACTTTTGATAGTGGAGTATCTTTGTTACCTTTTGCTCCTCCAAGACCTAAACTGCCCAGTAAATTTGAAAATATATTTCCTTGATTATGTGTTTCATTGTTGTTATGAGAGTGGTTTTGAATATTTGCTGAATTATCTTGTTGAATATGGGAGTGTCCGCCTGATACGGACTGATTTTCAAATTCGTAAGTATTTTTATCAGAGTGGTTGTGCTGCTGCATATTGTGCTGTTGTTGCATATTGAAATTTTGTTTGTCTTGACCGTTGTTGTTTGCAAAAGAATTGTTTTGAGTAGAGCGTGAAGGCTGTTGTGAAGCCTGTTGTTGTGATGCTTGAGGTGCTACTGTTTGTCTAGATGAATTGCTTGTATTATTATGTTGCTGTAGATTGCGTTCAGCTGTCTTTTGCATCTCCCTTACACGTCGTTCGGCTTCACGTTGCATTGACAGCATTTGTTCACCTGAATAGCCTGTGCCTGTGTTCCAATTTGCCATATTAATCACCACCTAAATCAAAAAGTCCTGATTCTTTAATAAGAGGCAGTACATTTATAAGCTGCATAATTTTAACTGCATCATCAATCTTTTTTTTTCTTGCATCACTCAAATGAGGTTTTAATGCTTTTAAAAGCTCTACATTTTTATTGCTTGTATTAAAAGCAGACATAGCTTTTTGCATTGTTATCAAAGTGTTAACATTAAAAGGTAGAGAACTTTCTGTTGATTGTTCTTGCGAAGCGTTGTTATTATTGCTACCGCCAAGCAAACTTCCCAACATATTCATAAGTATTTCGGGGTTAAACCCATCTTGATTATCGGTATCGTTATTATCGGGAGCAGGCTGATTATTTTGACTATAGTTTTGTTGTTGATTAGTATGTATGTCAGAAGTATACTCCGGAGCATTATTAGTAGAAGATGTATCACCGCCTCCAAGTCCAAAGGAAGCGGCAATATTTTGAATTTGACTCATAGCTTGAGGATTGCTTAATACTTGACTTAGTTGAGCTGCAATATTATCCATCATTACCGCCCCCTTTATGTTGCAATATTGCTATTAAGTCTATACTATTTATTTTTCATAAGTTTCCCGAGAATGTCTTTAACCTGTGGATTATTTAAAAGCTTTTCCAATTCTTTGGGGTCATTAATCATTTTATTAATTTGTGCGGCATCGTCACCGGATAAGCTTTTAACCAGATCGGTAATGTTTCCTTTTTCAAGCTGAGAACGAAGTTTTTGTGGATCAGTTCCAAGCTTTTTACTTGTTAGCCCAAGTAAAGCATTAAGATTTTCTTGTGAAAGAGAGTTATTACTTGAATTATTCATAGTTAAGTACACCGTCCTATTCCATTTACTATAGATTTATGATAAATTATATATAGATATACATTTTACAAATGTAAAATTATCACTTATTTTAACATTATTTTTTATTATGTCGTCCTAAGATTCTACAAGCTTGCGGCCCGGCCCCGCAGGGAGCGTATTTGCCCCTTCGGGGCAAATACGCTGGATTGCCGCTCTGCGGCAATCACGGCGGCGTACGCCGCCGCCCTGCGGGGGTGGGTGTGGGGACTACCGCCATGAGGCAGCAAAGCGGAACAAAATTTCAAGAGGAGGTTTTGAATGAAGATAGTTGTAATTTCCGACAGCCATAAAAATTTTGAGGGCATATATCGAGTATTCAGTATGAATAAAGATGCCGACCTTTTTATTTTTTTAGGTGATGGAATGGAAGAACTGGAAGATATGCAAAGTATATATCCCCATAAAAAGATATGGAGTGTTGCAGGTAATTGTGATTATTTCAGTGATGTTAAGAATACGGGATATGGTATAGCAGAGAATAGAAAAATTCTATATACACATGGGCATACACTGAATGTAAAAAGAGGATTATCTACCCTTGCATCATTTGCGAAAGAGCATAATGCAGAGATTGTTCTTTTTGGACATACACATATACCAATGTACCGTGAAGAAAACGGAATACATTTTTTCAATCCGGGGAGCATAACAGTAACCAGAGATGGTAAATCTGAAAGCTATGGTATAATAGAAATCAGCAATGATGGCACATTGTCATTTACGCATATGGCTATGGTGAAAACACTCTAACACTATAGTATGCAGTGGAAGTGTAAAATGTGAATAAAGGCAAGAAAAAAACCGAAAACTTCTAAATATAAAAGTTTTCGGCTAATGAATATTTTTATGAAATAAAAGGAGAAAAAATGGATTACATATATGAAATAGTACGGAAGATACAAAATCCTATATTAAGAAGGATTGCATATTGCGTTTTACAGCTTGTAAGCGGCTTTGCAATGGGAATTTTCTGCGGAGTAGTTACAAGATACTTTAGTAAGCAAACACCGGTATTTGAGGTAAAAACATTGCTCATAATGGGTGTTAGTTTAGGCGTGGGAATGTTAATACTATCACTCACATGGTATAATAGGGCAAAAGATTTTCATAATGATGATTAAGTATTTATTAAAAAGGTCAAATTATTGTATATTTTACTTTGCAATGTATGCAAGGCCTGTACAATTTGGTCCGCAATGAGTACCAATGATACAGCCAATATCACCGGTAATAATTTTGTTTACAGGAATAGGCTGCGGAAGATGTAAGTTAACATAAGTTATAAGGTCGTCCATTAATTTAGGTGAATTTGAGTGTGCAAAAGCAACACTGTAATCAGGGTCATATGGTTCGGCAATTACTTGTTTAGTAACGTGTTCATAGCCTGCTTTAATACCTTTAACTTTACCGGCGGGCATTAAACGACCATCTGACATAATAACAATAGGTTTAATCCCTAAAATTCCACCTATTGCAGCAGCGGCAGAAGAAACTCTGCCACCCATTTTAAGATACTTTAAAGTATCAACAATGGCATAAAAACGAACTCTGTCTGTTAAAGCGGCAATATTAGCGGCAACTTCTTTTGCTGAAATACCTCTGCGAACTTGATAAACAGCTTCATATACCAACATTCCCATACCTAATGTTGCACTTTTAGAATCTACAAGATAGATATTATCACTTCCGACGAGTCCTTTGGCAATTACAGCGGATTGAAAAGTACCGCTGATTTTTGAAGAAACAAAAATACCGATAATTTCATCTCCTTGTTCTACATATTTTCTGAAAATACCTTCAAAAGCGGAAGGAGGAGCCTGCGTTGTGGTTGGCAATTTTTCGGCTTTTGCAAGCATATCAAAAAATTGTGGGTCGGTGAGGTCAATACCATCTCGGTATATTTTGTCCCCAAAAACTACACTTAGCGGAATGATATCAATTCCAAGTGCCTTGCCATCAGCGGCACTTATATCCCCTGTACTGTCAGTAATAATTCGAATAGCCATAATATAATAACAAATCCCATCTTAAAGTAAATAAAGCGAACAATGCCTTATTACCCCTTATTTTCCATACAAACAATATGTATGGAATTTAAATCTCAGTAATGCAATAAATATTACCATTGTAACAAATGATACAATAGTAGTCAACATTATTTTCCATAATATCCACTAATATTACAAATTACTTGAAAAAGGACGATTACAAATGGAGATAGAACGTAAATTTTTAATAAATAAATTCCCACAATTGCCACTGATTACACAAGCATTTATGGAACAAGGGTATATATCAACAGAGCCTGTAGTAAGAATAAGAAGTAAACAAACAGATGATGGCACAAGTTATATTTTATGCTTTAAAGGTAAAGGAACACTTGTTCGTCAAGAGATTGAAACCGAGATAACAGAAGAACTTTTTAAACAGTTAAAAGAATTTATTGGTATACCGTTAATTAAAAAAGATTGGCGATTGTATAGTCTGGACAATGGTTTAGAATTAGAAGTCAGCTGTGTTGATAAAGGAGAGTCTACAGAATTTTTTTATGCGGAAGTAGAATTTGAAAGTGTAGAGCAGGCAATGAAATTTGTTCCGCCTGTATACTTAGGCAAAGAAGTTACAGAAGATACTTCATTTACAATGCGTAGTTTTTGGGAAAAGAAAGCAGAGCTGTATAAATAAATGGGCAGATAATATTAAAATTTATTAATTAGCAAGCAGAAATAATAGAACGGGCGTGTATTACACGCCCGTTCTATTATTCATACCCATAAATCTTCAGTAAACTACATAATGCCTAAACATAGTGGGGCGGCACAATCAAGGGCAAACCTGCGGTTTGCCCTTGCGACGGGCAAAATTTTGCCCGTCGGCGGTTGTAAACCGCATTGTGCCGCCCCGTGGCAGCCGGCTTACGCTTAATCAACACACAGGGCTTGCAACTTCCTGTTTTATAAAGAATAAGACTCGGATTTCAACAAGATTTCTTATTTGATTGCACAAAAAACAAATCTTCAAAACGAACAATGCCTGCAAGTAATACCAATAAAGCCGCAAGATAATTGCTGTCATTTGATTTTTTAACAACACAGTCAGTAGTTTCTGAACAGCGATTAACAGAAGCTGTGTTAAAGAAAAATATAAGTCCTGCAAGTATTAAAATGCTTGATAGGGCACGAATTGGAAAAACATCAGGCAGAGATTTACAGCAAGGTTCTTTTGTAACAGTGCAAACCACTTGACAACGCTGTACAGTAAGTGCGTAATAAGACAAAGCAATACCAATTATAATCATAATCATGTAACCTAAAGATTGGTCAATTACCTGTAATTGTTTTTGTATTGCAGGAGGAAAGCAGATTGTATTTAAATTATTTCCCGAGTTTTGAATAATAACACCTCCATAAATATATTACTATCATTTTATGTAAAACAGAGAGAGTGTGAACCACAAATAACCTTTTACAAATATATAACATAAACTATAGAGGGAGTGACACCCAACAAAAGAAAAGAGGGAAATAAATTGTTGCAAATCAAAGGTATTGATGTATCAAGTTGGCAAGGGAATATAGCTTGGGATAAAGTAGCAAAAACAGATGTAAAATTTGCAATAATCCGTACCGGAGCAGGGAAACGAATTGAAGGATTATTTGTTAAGAATATAGAAAATGCAATAAAAAACGGAATTGATTGCGGAGTATATCATTACAGTATGGCAACGACGGTAGACGAAGCAGTAAATGAGGCTAAAATGGTATTAAATGCCATTAAACCATATAAAATTGTATATCCTGTAGTTTATGATATTGAAGATAAAGTTCATCATTTATTAAGCAATTCGGAGAGAACCAAATTAGTAAAAGCTTTTTGCGATACAATTATAAAAGGCGGCTATAAAACGGCAGTTTATACCAGCTTATATTGGATGAATAGTATGTTGGATTTAAGTAAATTAGAAAATTATGATAAATGGGTAGCTCAATGGGGTGTAGAGAAGTGTAGTTTTACTGCATCATCACTTGATATGTGGCAACATAGCAGTAAAGGTAGGGTAGATGGTATAACAGGAGAGGTTGACCTTAATATATGCTATAAAGATTATAATGCAATATCATTATCACCAAAGCCGCCGCATAAAGAGGAAATCAGTCAAGGTAAAATGTTAAAACTTGAAAAGACACCACTTTTTATTTCTTCTACAGCAAAAAATAAAGCAGGTCTTATATCAGGCAGTTATTGGCTTTATGATACAACGGTAAATAATGGGAGAATACGCATTACAAACAGTGTATCAAGAGTAGGTAAAAAACCTATGGTATTCAATGTAACGGGTTATATAGATAAAACAGATATATAGAAGGATTGTATCCACAGAGGTGATTAAGCATATGAAAATACTTTTTAAATTTGTAAAGTGGTTAAAGAAGGAATTGAAAAAAATTCATATAGTTGATAAATGTTTAATAGTGTTTATGCTTATCCTTTTAATTCAGTCATCATATTCATTATTTTGCAATCAATCGGCTACAGTAGAAACAGATGGAGTAGATATGATTGTAAGAACATCAGCTGCATCAATTTTTGGGTATTTTCTAAGTGCCAATTTTATAAAAAAGCAATCCAAAGCAAGCGAACAAAACAATAAGATTAATGCAGAAAAAAAGACAGCTACAGATATTAATCAAAACAATACTAAGGATATAGCAGTAAATATTACAAAAGAAAAGCCATCATATGGTGGCAGTCCTAGTTGTGTTCAAATTTTTATTGCAACAAGCATAGGTATTTTTTCACTTTGTGTATTATTGTTCTTCAGAGATTTTGATGGTGGCAATCAATCTGCATTAGCCACAGTTTCGCAATTCAGAGATTTTGTTTCAACGTGTGTCGGCTTTTTAATTGGCAGTGGCAGCGACCTAAAAGATAACAATATCCACTGTGATTGAATAAAAAAAGCAGCTGTATATGTGGGGGCGGCACAATAGCGGATAACCTGCGGTTATCCGCTAGGCGGCGTAGCCGCCATGCGGTAGAAGACCGCATTGTGCCGCCCCGGTAAGTCGGTGCTAATTTTATTAAACAGAAAAAAGCATCTGTTCAAATTTGAACAGATGCTTTTAATGTGGTAATATTCCGAATTTCCTTCATATTCATCTTGTAGGTCACTGTAAAAATCAACGAGATTGTCATATTTACGCACTTCGTCCAACAAATATCTTGTAGCACGATTTGGGCTTATTGCGGCCATAGAATCATAAGCTTTTTGAGCATTATCAAGGTTTTCACGAGCATTATCAAGTTTCACCTGAAGTTTTTCAGCGGTAAGATATTCCGGGTATGAGGCTTTGTTCATTTTGTTTTGTTCTTTTTGTGAACGCTCATATCTGCGAACAATTTTAACCAAATCATCATCTTCATAGCTTATATATTTATAAGCTGTACTGGAAGATTTACCGGCTTCTTTTTTAAAAACGCCATTCATGTCAAAGTCATAAAGTAATCCGTCAATAGTTACTTGACCTGCCGCCATAACGCCAAGTTCATTGAAATAGTATTGTTTATGGTCAATGGTTTGCCAGCCTTTAAGCATTTCACCTGTTTTGCTGAAACAATATCTGTCACCATCAATTTTTTGAAAACCGGTTAGAACAAAATGCTCACCATTATCGTTATAATACCAACTGCCATTTGAATAGAAAAGTGCACCAATCATAATATTCGTAGGAATAATATCTTCATCGTTAGTATTGTTGTAAGCAAAACCGGTTACCATTGTTCCGCCGATAATACCAACAGCAAGAATAATTGAAATAAATTTTTTCATATGTATCACCATTCTTTCTATAAGATTAATGTTTATATATTATTTCTTGGGAAAAGATAGTATAAAGATAATAATATAATTTAACAAAAGCAAAGCATCTTTATTCTATAGTTAAATTATATTACAAATAACAGCTATACACAAGACCTAAACTTATGAAAAAACTATAAACTTTTGTAAAACTTTAGGGAGGAAAGCAAAATGAGGTATGGATTTATCAAAATAGGAGCGGCAACGCCAAAAATAAAAGTTGCCGCTTGTAAATATAACGGACAGGCTATATTAGAAGAAATAATGAAAGCTGAAGCTTTGGGTGTAAAGGTACTGGTGCTGCCTGAATTGTGTATTACAGGGTACACCTGCGGTGACCTTTTTTTACAAAAAATACTTATTGATGGAGCACTTGAAGCCTTGATGAATATCTGTAAAAATACGATTGCCATTAATATGTTAATTGTTATCGGAGTTCCATTGATGAATAAAGGAAAACTTTATAATTGTGCAGCAGTGCTGTGTAATGGTAAGATACTGGGTGTAATACCAAAGACTCATTTACCAAACTATGGTGAGTTTTATGAACAACGACATTTTACACCTGCACCTGAGCTTAACAGTACAGTTAAGCTTGGCGAACAAGAGGTACCATTTGGTACAAAATTACTGTTCACCTGTACAGAAATACCGGAGCTTTGTGTAGCTACAGAAATCTGTGAGGATTTGTGGGTAGCAAACCCACCTTCAAATGCTCATGCCGAAGCCGGTGCAACAATTATTGTAAATCCCTCAGCAAGTGATGAAATTATTGGTAAAGATGATTATAGAATACTGTTGCTGAAAGGTCAATCTTCACGCCTTGTGTGCGGCTATATTTATTCTGATGCGGGCGAAGGGGAATCAACGACTGATATGGTGTTTGCCGCACATAATTTAATTGCAGAAAATGGTGTAATTTTATCTGAAAGCAAACCATTCGGTGATGGTTTTACAGTAAGTGAGATTGATGTAAATAGACTGATGATGGAACGTAAACGTCTGAATACCTATTATAGTAGAAATAAAAATGAATATCAAAGGATAAAATTTTCGCTTAATGAGGTTAAAACATCACTTACACGAAGTATAGATAAATTCCCATTTATTCCTTTTGATACAGAAATCAGAAAGAACCGTTGTGAACAGATTTTAACAATACAATATATGGGATTAAAGAAACGTATATCACATTCTAAAAGTAAAACGCTGATAATAGGTATTTCAGGAGGGCTTGATTCATCACTTGCATTACTGGTAGCGGTTAAGGCTATGGATTCTTTAAATAAACCCAGAGCTGATATTATTGCAGTGACTATGCCATGTTTTGGAACGACCAACCGCACAAGGAATAATGCTGAACGGCTGTGTGAATGTCTTGGTGTGACTTTGCGAACAATTGATATCAGTAAAGCGGTAAAACAGCACTTTTTTGATATTTCTCATAAAGATGAAGATTACAGTATAGTTTTTGAAAACAGTCAAGCGAGAGAGCGTACACAAATTCTTATGGATATAGCAAATCAATTATCCGGAATTGTTGTAGGCACAGGTGACCTGTCCGAGCTTGCATTGGGATTTGCAACATATAACGGTGACCATATGTCAATGTATGCGGTAAATTCATCGGTACCTAAAACGCTTATACGCCACATTATAACCTATATAGCCAATGCTGCCAATGATAAATCACTGGGAGAGGTATTGCTTGATATTGTGAATACACCTGTCAGTCCGGAATTGCTGCCGGCAAATGAGCAAGAAATCTTGCAGGTGACAGAGCAGATTGTAGGCCCCTATGAACTTAATGACTTTTTCTTATATTATGCTATACGGTTTGGGTTTTCTCCGGATAAGGTATTTTATCTTGCAAAGATTGCTTTTGACCGAGTCTACAGTTCAGCTGAAATCCTTATTTGCTTACAAACTTTTTACAAAAGATTTTTTTCACAGCAATTTAAACGCTCATGTATGCCTGATGGTCCAAAGGTAGGCTTAGTGACACTTTCTCCAAGAAGCGATTGGCGTATGCCAAGTGATGCTTGTGCAGAGCTTTGGTTGGAGTGTTTATCCAAGCTGAAAGACGACTGACTTACCTTTGCGGCTCAGAGTATACATTTCTATTCTGTGTGGCAAATCCTCCGCTTCAGTGGCGAATTATACTAAAGTCTTACAAATTAAATGCAGCACATACTGACAAACTATTGACAATGTTGCGGTATAACGGTATCATTAAAGAATATAAATCGGAAACTTATATTTAACTTTGGAGGTGTCATATATGAGCAAAATCAAGTATCCACATTTGTTTTCCTCAGGTAAAATAGGTCAGGTAGAGATAAAAAACCGTGTAGTTATGCCATCAATGGGAACGAATATGAGCGATGGAGGCTTTGTAAACGATGCAATTATCAATCATTATACCGAACGTGCAAAAGGCGGTGTTGGTCTGATAATGACAGAGGTTACTTGTGTTGATACACCATTGGGGCTTAATACAATGAATATGTTGGTTGCAGATGACGACAAATATATTTCGGGGCTTACACGTTTGGCAGACAGCATACACAAAGCCGGAGCAAAGTGCTTTTTACAAATCAGTCATACGGGCAGAGGTGCTCGCCGTAAGAATATTCATGCACAGCCGGTTGGACCGTCAGCGGTAGCTATGCCATTTTCTTTTATGATGGGTTATGATAATGAAAAACCAAGGGCATTAACGATTGAAGAAATAAGAGAAATTGAAGATAAATATGCAGCAGCGGCAGTCAGAGCAAAAAAAGCAGGCTTTGATGGGGTTGAGCTGCACGCTTGCGGCTATTATATGGGTCAACAGTTCCTATCATCTACCGCAAATATTCGTACAGATGAATATGGTGGAAGTGCTGAAAATCGCAGTCGCTTTTATACAGAAATAATAGGTAAGGTGCGTAAACTTTGCGGTAATGATTTTGGATTGGTTGTAAAGGTAGCTGTATTTGAAATGGGTGACTCCGGTGGAATAACAATGGACGAGGGTAAATTCTATTGCAATAAATTCTTAACCTCGGGGGCTGATGCTATTGAAGTTATGGGCGGCTCATGGAAAACGCAGCCTGATCTTGATGATATACCATCTACCGGTTCACCGGCAGGACGTTCCTTGGGCTTATGCGGCATGATAAAACATTCGGTTACCGAGATGCCGGGCGAAAAAAATGCACCTGTATTTATTGGAGGTGGACGTTCATATGAGCCGGAACTGGTAGAAAATGCGTTAGCAAAGGGATTATGTGATGTTGTATTTATGGGACATGGATTGATTGTTGAACCACATTTAGTTAACTTAATTGAACAAAATCGCTACAGTGAAGCAAGACCGTGTATAGGGTGCAGTATATGTACTGATGACCAGCTTTCATATGAGCGTTCAATACATTGCACAGGAAATCCTGTAGCAGGCAACGGAGCAAATGATTATACAATACCACCTGCAACTAACATTAAAAATGTGCTTGTTGTCGGCGGCGGTGTAGGGGGCGTAGAAGCTGCAAGAATTGCCGCAATAAGAGGGCATAAGGTTACTTTAGTTGAAAAAACCGATAAGCTTGGCGGTCAACTTACATATGTAGTTATTCCACCTAACAAGCAAAATGTTGTTCCGATGTTTGATTATCTTAACAAACAGGTAGAAGTGCATAATGTAGAGGTTTTATATAATACCGAAGCAACTGAAGAATTTATTCTTGCTCAAAATCCTGATGTAGTAATTTGGGCAGCAGGTGTAATTCCACATATAATTCCAATAAAAGGTTACGAAAAGCCATCAGTTTGCTCTGCAAAACAAGCTTTGGACGGTATGCCATTGGGAGAAACTGTAGTAATAATAGGCGGTGTTGTGGGTTGTGAAACGGCAGAACTGCTTGCAAGTCAAGGTAAAAAGGTTCATATAGTTGAAATGCTTGATGAAATCGCAGGTAAAATGGCAGCTACAAACCGTTCGATTTTACTTGGAAGATTAAAAGGCTATGGTGTACAGATACATCTTAGCTGTGCCTGCAAAGAAATTACAGATAAAGGAATTATCATGGAGGATAAAGATGGTACTGTGTCTGAAATCCAATGTGATAATGTTATTATCAGTGTCGGAGATAAACCTAATAATGAATTATATAAACGCATAAGCAAAAAGGTTAAAGAAGCATACTGCATAGGTGATAGCAATGAACCCGGAAGCATAGCTATTGCTGTTTCGCAAGGTTATTATACTGCACTGAAAATTTAAAAAAGGCATATCAATTACAAAATAAAACAGGCTGCTCAAAATGAGCAGCCTGTTTTTTGTAATTTTATTTTAGTACAGCACCGGTATTGGCACTGCTTACCATTCTGGCATAACGAGAAAGCCAGCCTGTTTTAATTTTAGGTTCAGGTTGAATATATCCAAGTTTACGACGAGCAAATTCTTCATCTGAAACCTTTGCATTTATTTTGTGAGCAGGGATATCAATTTCAATAATATCACCTTCACATAAAAGTCCAATTGTTCCACCATCGGCAGCTTCGGGAGAAACGTGACCTATAGATGCCCCTCGGCTTGCACCGCTGAAACGTCCATCGGTAATCAGTGCCACTTCTTTGTCAAGCTTCATACCTGCAAGAGCAGAGGTAGGATTGAGCATTTCACGCATACCCGGACCGCCTTTAGGACCTTCGTAACGAATAACAACAACATCACCCGAAACGATTTTACTGTTATAGATTGCATCAATGGCATCTTCTTCACATTCAAATACACGAGCAGGGCCTGTGTGAACAAGCATTTCATCAGCTACCGCACTGCGTTTTACAACACAGCCATCAA
>JAVVRS010000004.1:0-1506 GCA_036654595.1 Oscillospiraceae bacterium
GGAGCAGAGGTGCAGGCAGGAGAACAATGTGGTAAATAGGAGGTAGAAGCGAAGGTAAAGGTTAAGTTAGATTAAGAACAATTATATTTGGATATAAAAAATCTACAAAGAAGATATAAAAATTGATAAAGTAAATATAGTTTTTATTTACTTTATAGCCTAAAAAACAGATGTATTAGCTACATTTTACATAAAAACCATTTTTATTGCCTACATAAATAGTTGAATTATACAAATAAGCATTGACGAGCGAATAATAGTTTGTTAACATATTAGTACACATAAAAACTATTTTACTTTAGGAGGTAAAACTAAATGAGCACAACAACGAAAAAATTCTCAGGTTGGTCGGTATTTGCAGGGTGTTTCTTACTAATGTTTTTCGGAAACGGAATTATTGCCGGAACTACAGCATTGTTCGTAGCACCAATATGCGGTACTTTTGGTTTTGACTTAGCAGCATACTCGGTAGTAACTTTACTGGGTTCTATTGCATCGGCAGTTTCCTCAACAGTATTAGCCGGAAAAATGCAAAAAGGTAATATGAAAATGATTATGCTTGCATGTATGATTATTTCAGGTGTATCTTTTTCAACAATGGGACTATGTACTGAATTATGGCAGTTCTATCTGGCATTTGTTATTTGTAACTTAGGCTTCGGCGGCGTTGCACAGTTACCGGTAGCAATGTTAGTTACAGCATGGTTTGATGACAAACGTTCAATTGTAATGTCATTATCATTTGCGGGTAATGGTACAGGTACAGCAATTTGGGCAATGATTTTCAGTAAAATGATTGCAGGCGGTCCGAATGGTTGGCAGATGTGTTACTTCATCGGTGGCGGTATAGTAGTTGTAGTTTGCTCACTAATTACATTATTACTTGTAAAGAAAGACCCACAGTCATATGGACAACAAGCGTATCTTCAAGACCCAAGTAAAAAAGCTAAAAATAGCAATAAAGAAGAACCGGTTAAAGATGATTGGGTTGGCGTAGATAAGAAAATTGCATTTAAGACCACAGCATTTATGATGATGGCAGCATTAATTTTATTATTGGGTTGTGCATTAACAGGAGTTACCAGCCATGTAGTAAACTATTTGATAACAATCGGTTGGGCAACAACAGATGCCGGCAGTGTAGTATCTGTAATGAGTTTAGTTGGTATTTTTGGAGTAGTACTAGGTGGATTTTTATTTGAAAAACTCGGTCCACGTAATGGTATATTTCTTGCTTGTACATTTTATATTCTTGCATTCGCATCATTATTCTTTGCAAAAAATCCAATATTCGGATATGCATTTGCAATTATATTCCCACTAGGCGGAATGTTACCAAGACTTGTACCTGCATTACTTACATCAAGAGTATTCGGAACAAAAGATTATGCATCAATTTATGCAATACTAAATGTGTTCTTCCTTGTAGGTTGTTCAGTGGGAGCAGTACTGACAGGTGTTATTTATAATATTGCAGGCTATACAATGGCATGGACAGTATATATT
>JAVVRS010000004.1:1606-8098 GCA_036654595.1 Oscillospiraceae bacterium
TATAATATAAACAAGTTAACAAACAAGGAACCTTGTGCACAACGCATATATTGTGGCCCTGTCTGGGTTGCTTATATAAAAAAATTAATTAAATTTCGGAGGGATTTCTTATGACATTAGAACAGAGAGTACAAAGACTGGAAGATATCGAAGCTATCAAATACCTACAAGGTACATATTTCCGTTGCTTGGACAGCAAACTACATGAAGAAATCGGCGAATGTTTTGCTCCCGATGTAACAACAGCATATTCTAACGGTAAATTAGTATTCCATTCCCGTGAAGAAGTTGTTAATTTCTTTACAAATGGTATGCCAATTCAGCATTTAACTATGCACCAAGGACATACTCCTGAAATTACAATGACAAGTGAAACAACAGCTACATCTCATTGGTATCTACATGATGCATTGGTTCTTATGGACTATGACATGGGTATCACAGGTGGTGCTATCTACAAAATTGATTACAAGAAAATTGATGGCAAATGGCTTATTTCTTGGATTGGCTACAACCGTACATACGAAGAAAGATGGTTCAGAAAAACTCCTTGGAATCGTAATGTTACAGAAAATATGTTCGATCCTAAGCTCACACCTAATAAAGCATTCTAATCAATCTTTCCAATATAGCATTAAACTGGCGTCCTGCCATGGTTTTAACAAAAGCAAGACAGTGAAAGCTGCCTTGCTTTTTTTATAGTTTACCTTTCTTCCACAATATAAATTTTTATATTAATTTAAGGAGTAAATTATTATGACATTAGAACAAAGAATACAAAGATTGGAAGACATTGAAGCTATTAAATTTGTAATGGGTACATATTTCCGTTGCTTGGATTGCAAAGAATATGAAGTTGACCAACTGGGTGCTTGCTTTACCGATGATATTAAAACAGAATATTGTGATGGTAAATTAGTTCTTGAAGGTCGTGAACAAATTCGTGATTTCTTTAGAAAAGCTATGGGTAATGAACGCTTAACTATGCACAACGGTCATACTCCCGAAATTGATTTCATTGATGATACTACAGCTATTGCACATTGGTATTTACATGATATGTTAGCACAAATAGATATAGACAGAGGTGTTTATGGTGGTGCTATCTATACTATAAAATATAAAAAAACCAATGGTAAATGGCAAATTAATTGGATTGGATATAAACGTACTTATGAAGAACATTGGACCAGAAGTAAACCTTGGGACCGTCATATCTCTGAAAATATGTTTGGTGAACCCGAAGGCGATTGATTGCAACATTATTAAAGTTAATATATACGCATAAAAAAAGGACTGAATTTACAGCCCTTTTTTTATTCCCTAAATTTAGCTTCATCTCAGCCTCGCCGCCGCCGGCGTGAGCAAGTCCCTTGCTCACCAATTGCCGCTTTGCGGCAATTGACCTGCCCCCACCTGTTTCGGAGAAACAGGTGGGGGGCAGGTGCCGGCGGCGGCGAGGGCAGCGTGAGATTTTTTTAAAAAAATCAGCGATAATTATAGCAAATAGCAAGGTATATATAGCATAGCAATAGTTATAATATAAAGCTTTCACGAGTATAATATAAACAGGTGATTTATGAAATGGAAGACAAGTTATATACCTCAATAGCAAAGAATATAAAAAAGTACAGAACCTTAAATAATATGACACAGGAAACTTTAAGCCGGCTTTTATGGATAGATGCACAATATTACAGTCAGTTGGAAACCGGACGAAGGAAATTCAGTATAGCAACAATAGTAAAATGTTGTGAAATTTTTGGGTGTTCTGTAAATGATATAATAGTTGTTGCTGATAATGAGGAATTTTGCAATGAAGAAATGTCGGAGAAAGTAGATTTATTAGCAGAAAAAATAAAAGCTTGTAGTCCCCAAAAGATACTTATAATAGAAAAAATTGTATCTGAATTGATAGAATATTTATAGATTAAGAGTTATTCAAATATTAATAAAAATGGGGGAATAGTAATGGAAAAATACTATACACTTGAAGTAGCAGGACTTAAAAGAGAACTTTTGCTTTGCCCGGTTAATGACAGCTTAGATATTGCAGCATTTATTATGTTTTCAGATGTTGAATTAACTATAGCTTGTGCAAAAGAATTACTTAAAGTTGTACCTGAATTTGATATACTTATTACAGCAGAATCAAAAGGAATACCACTTGCTTATGAAATGAGCAAACAAGCAGATAAAAAATATTTGTTAGCTCGTAAAAGTGTTAAAGTTTATATGAACAACCCAATTGGAGTTGAAGTAAAATCCATTACAACGGCAAAAATGCAAAAGCTGTATCTTGATGCGAAAGATATAGCTGAATTAAAAGGTAAAAAAGTGTTGATTGTAGATGATGTTATCAGTACGGGAGAATCTATGTTGGCATTAGAAGAACTTGTAAAAAGAGCAGATGGAAAAGTTGTAGCTAAGGTTGCTGTATTGGCAGAAGGCGAAGCCGCCGAGAGAACAGATATTATTTTTCTGCAAAAGCTGCCGGTGTTTCCTAAATGACAGATTATGTTTGAACGACCATTATTTGTTACAGGTTTATCGTTTCTTATTGCAACAGCGGTTGCTATTATTTTTGATGCCTCCGCTGCATTGTTAGTGGGGGCATTTTGTTTAATTTGGGTAATTTGTATTATAAAGAATAAAGGGAAAATGTTTTCGCTGACAACAATTATCTTGTTGTCGGCATCTGTTGCGTTGGTAAATTTATTTGCATATACATATCTTCATGTACAGCCATTATACTTTGCACAAGGTTCACAGCTTGCAGTACAAGGGGTAATTATTTCAAAGGATACAAATAAGAGAGGAATATCATATATTATAGATGCAAAGATACCTGAGTATAAAGGCAAGGTGCATTTACAGGTATATACACCACCCAGACAATTAGAAGCAGAGATTGGAGAAAGTATTTCGGCAGTAATGCGAGTGAGAGAAAGCTATTCCAACACAGGAAATTTGTTAAAGCTTGCAAAAGGCGATGATATTTTTTGTACTATTGATGATATTGCATGGGTAGAATTTAGAGAAGAAAATCTAACGACATTTCATAAACTTATGATATTCAGAGATGAACTTACAGATAAAGGAAATGAGCTTTACAGAGGACAGATAGGTGAAATTGTAAAAGGTATGACCTTAGGTGATAAAAGTGATATGAGCAGTAGCCTTAAAGAACAACTTAACCGTTCGGGGTTGTCACATTTAACAGCGGTTTCGGGTATGCACATCTCACTGATAGGTATGACTTTACTTGCAATTTTAAATAAGCTTAATATAAATCCGAGTATAAGTGCAGCAATTTTACTGCCTATTTTACCACTGCTTGCAATCACACAGGCACTTACTCCATCAGTAATTCGTGCCGCCGTAATGATGGGAATTTACTGTATTGCACAGATATGTTTTCGTCAATATGACAGCTTGGGTGCATTGGGTATAAGTGCTTTAACAGTATTGTTTCTTAACCCCTACTCAGCAGTAAACATTGGTTTTTTACTTTCATTTTTTGCAGTACTTGGTATTATCATGTTTGCAAAAAAGATTAGACGTGCAATATGTTGCCTTAGATTTGTTAAAAAGCATA
This sequence comes from Oscillospiraceae bacterium, assembly GCA_036654595.1. Classification (GTDB taxonomy): domain Bacteria; phylum Bacillota; class Clostridia; order Oscillospirales; family Ruminococcaceae; genus RGIG7389. The sequence goes on from JAVVRS010000004.1 coordinate 5,205, forward strand.
AATTATACAGCAACATTTTATTTGACAGCAGTGTGGAAATATTCAGTATATCACTTGCGGCAAATATATTTACTTTACCTATACAAATTTTTGTTTTTGGCAGATTTGCCATAGCTACTTTAATTGCAGGTATACCATGTATTTTACTTTCAACACCGATAATCTTTTTAGGATTGGTATCACTGCTTTTTGCCTGTACTCCGCTTAAAGTGCTCGGTGTGGCAGTTTCATATTTGGTAAAGCCATGTGCAGGATTGTTCTTAATCATTGCAAAGGTGTGTGCTGTACTTCCTGCAATTGAGTTCCCATCAACCATGTTGTATATTTATCCGCTGATGATTGCTTTTTATTCTATTGGGGCATTGCTTATTATTAAAAAACAGAAACATCTTTACAAAACGGCGGTATTGCTTGGGGTAATGGTATTTATTCTTGCACATACAAGTTACCTTATGCTAGAGAGTGGTACAACACATCTGTTTATGCAGGGTGATGCAATTTTAGTGATGAAAGATGGTAAAGCCTCGGTTGTTGGGACGGTGGATAATGAATATGAAGCTAATTTATTAAAACAGGAGCTTTATAGAAATGGTATACATAAAGTTGAACAATTGGTAATTGTGGCAGAAAATACAGATGATGTTTATGGTTCGGTTGTGGCAGCAGAGGTACTTAATCCTAAAAAAATTATTGCACCAATCAGCGGACGTTATTCTCCGCATTTAGAAAAGGTTGCACAAAAACGCTTAATGCCTTTAGACGGTAAAACAATTACTCTTGCAGATAATATACTTGTAACACCTATACGAACTAACCTTGGGTATGAAACACAATTTAATATAAACGGCAAAAAATTGTTAAAATATCAAGCAGGCTATGGTATAATAGAAACTACAAGAAAAAATGATATTATTTTAATACCTGACAGAAAACCAATTATTATTAATGAAACGGATAAAATAAAAACAGTTCCTCTATGTGAGGGTAAAGATTTGCTGATACGATAAAAGCAAAAAAAGGTAAGAAAGAGTGTTGATTAGATATAACTCAGCTAAGTGGGGCGGCACAATGCGGTTTGCAACCGCCGGCGGCGTAGCCGCCGCAAGGGCAAACCGAAGGTTTGCCCTTGATTGTGCCGCCCCATGCAAGTAAGACCTACCTACTAATCAATACTTCCAAAGGGGTGAGTGTATGACAATAAACAGCGAAGGTGATTTAAACAGTCATTTAAAAGAAATTGCATTAAAGCCGGTATATTTGTTTTACAGTCCCGATGCAAAGCTAAAAAATCTTTGGTGTGACCGTTTGGCAAAACAAATTGCAGGAGAAAAATTTCCGGAATTTAATTTGCAGGAATTTGAGGGTGACAGATTAGATGTTGAACGGCTTGCAGATGCAGTAGAAGCAATGCCATATCAAAGTGAAAAAAAAGCAGTTGTAATAAAAAATTTAGATTATACAGCACTTGATAAAATACAAAGTGAAGCGTTACACAGAATAATTGCTGATATACCTGAAGATACAGTTTTGTTGATTTCAGGAAGTGCAGAGTTTGGAAACAGTGTTGCGGCAAAGACAAAAGAAAAAGAATACAAGTTAATTAAAGCAGTGGATAAAGTAGGCTGTGTTGCAGCATTGGGTGAACGTGGGATAAATGATAAACGCAGAATGTTGATTAATCGTTCGGGTAAAAGAAATTGTACAATACATGATAAAGCAATAAATTATATTTTACAAAATTGTCCTAATGATATGGCAACACTTGAAAATGAAATAGATAAGTTGACAGCATATCAAGTTAAAGGTGAAATAAGTCTTGAAACAGCACAGCTTTTATGTAGTACTGCAATGGACGCTGTAGTTTTTGATTTAGCTAAAAGAATACTTGCAGGCAATGTGACTGCTGCAATGGCAGTACTTGATGAATTGTTGTATCAAAAAAATAAACCTACTGTAATTTTAATACAATTGAGTAAAGCATATATGGATTTATATCGTGCAAAATTAGGTGCAGCAGCAGGAAAATCTTCAAAAGAAATAATGAAAGATTTTGGGTATCCGTCAAATGTTTCATTCAGAGTAAACAATGCCATAAGTGATAGTAAACGATATACTTTACCACAGCTTAGAAATTGTATGAATTTATTGGCACAAACGGATTATCAGCTTAAAAGCAGTAAAGTAGATGATATAATTTTAATGCAAAAGCTGATTGTAGAGTTGATGATAAAATAAGGAGTGGTATTTCCTGACTAAAATTGACAGGGTTGTTATAGTTGAAGGTAAATATGATAAAATTAAACTGGAAAGTATAATAAATTCAACTATACTTACAACAGATGGGTTTGAATTGTTTAAAAATAAAGAAAAACAAGAATTATTTCGTACCTTGGCAAAAACAAAAGGTTTAGCAGTTCTTACAGATTCTGATGTTGCAGGGTTTAAAATCCGTAGTTTTTTACGCAATATTTGTAAAGATGGCAGTATTATTGATGTGTATATACCTGACCTTTATGGTAAAGAAAAACGTAAAGCAAAGCCATCAAAAGAAGGCAAACTTGGTGTTGAGGGTATAAGTCCGGAGATATTGCTGGAAGCTTTCAGTAAAGCAGGTGTTGGCTGTGACCCACAAGCACCTGTACAAAAGCAAATCACTAAGATGGATTTTTTTGAGGACGGTTTATCCGGCAGTAAAGACAGCAGTATAAAACGCAGTATTCTTATTAAAAAGCTTGCATTGCCGGAACATTTGTCATCAAACAGTTTACTTACGGTGCTTAATGCACTGCTTGGGTATGATGAATATAAACGCTTGATAAATAGTGAACAGTAAGTTTGCCGACTAAACGGACAATCCGGTGTAAAGCTTGCCACATGGGGCGGCACAATGTCGG
>JAVVRS010000004.1:8108-11189 GCA_036654595.1 Oscillospiraceae bacterium
GCAAACCTACGGTTTGCCCCGACGGGCGGCGTAGCCGCCCTGCGGTCTATGACCGCATTGTGCCGCCCCATATGTGGGCAAGGCTTACTCGGTGGGGTAAAGAGGCTTAGATTTACAAGTGAAAGGAGGCAAGCAACGATGGACTTTTGCAGTATATCATTTTTATATTTATTTTTGCCTGTTTCGGTAGTTGTGTATTATACAGTTCCAAACAAATATAAAAATATAACATTGCTTATGATATCATTAGTATTTTATTCTATGGCACAGCCAATATGGTTATTGTTGCTTGTAGCTTCTTTAGGTATAGATTATATAATTGCAGGGTGGGTGGCACAGCAAAAAAACATAGGTAAACAGAATAGATTAGCAGTAGGATTGGCAGCGGTAAAAGCAGTATTGATGATACTTATAACAGGTGTAATCTATCAAATTTATGGAATAGCAATGCCACTTGGTATACAGGTTTATACATTGACAGCATTAGGCTATATTATAGATGTATATCGTGGAGATACAAAACATGATGCAACGATTGTAGAATTTGGATTATTTTGTTGTTTCTTTGGTAAAATATTTGCAGGACCTATATTAATATATACTGATTTTAAACAATATCTAAAAGAGAAAGAACCATCATTGAGTATGATGAGTTCAGGGCTTGTAACCTTTGTATGGGGTTTTGCAAAACAAACTTTGCTTGCAAAAGGAATGTCTGAAGTATATGGTCAGCTTTTGGCAATACCAATATCAGAACATTCTGTAATTTATGCTTGGTCAATAGTTATAGCTTATACATTTTCACTTTACTATATGTTATCCGGATTTTGTGATATGGCAAGAGGATTGGCACTTATATTTTCATTTAAACTGCCACGCAACTATTATTATCCATTTCAATCACGCACAGTACAAGATTTCTTCAATCATTTTAATATAACATTTACAAAATTTGTACAAAAATATGTTTATTTATCATTAGGCGGTGATAATGCAGGGGTAGCAGCAACTGTTGCAAACACTTTATTAACTACAATTTTAATGGGGTTATGGTTTGGTATAAGATTAAATCTTGTACTTTGGGGGATATATTTTACATTATTTATTTTGCTTGAAAAATATTTACTTAAAGATTTATTCCGTAAAATACCACCAATTTTCCTAAGAGGGTATACTTTTGCAGTAGTTATAATGTCATTTACAATTTTTGCGGCACAAAGTATGGATAGATTTTTAGATTTGATTAAAACAATGTTTGGTATTGGAGAAGTACGACTTTTTACAAGACCTACACTATATGTTTTGTCACAGAATTTTTGGCTATTTTTTATATGTTTCCTTTTTTCAACAAGTATTGCAGATAAAATCAGCAGTTTCTTATATAAATATATACCGATACCGACAAAAATCGGTTCTATTATAATAAATACTATTATTTTAATTGGTGCAACTTCATTTTTACTGTTATAGCAGTTTGATAAGTGAAATTCATGTGGGGCGGCACAATCAAGGGCACCCCCCACATGGGGGGGTGCCCTTGGAGGCGGCGAAGCCGCCTGCGGCATTTATGCCGCATTGTGCCGCCCCCATGAAGCTGAAGCTTTTGCTTTTTTTTGAGAGAGCTTGAGGAAGGAGGGAAATAAAAGTGTTGTATAAACGAGTGACATCATTGATAATGCTGGTAATAGTGATTGCATTAGGGGTTGGTATTATTTGGCAAGGTTTTGCAGGTAAGCACCCATTTCCTGACTTTACAGTAAAACAATTTATTGATGGTGATTTTAATTATGAATTGGAACATTATGCAAAGGAAAATTTTGTATTAAAAGAAAATCTTCAAAGCTTTGCAATAGGAACAAAACTTTTAGCGGGACAAACCGAACAACAGGATATTTTTATAGGCAATGATATTTTGATAGAAGACCAACCCTCACCTAATGATGAATATGTTGATGATAATACCAATGCTTTATTAAATTTTGCAAAAAAGAGTACCGTTCCGGTTTATGCAATGCTTATACCAACAAAATGTGCAATACAACAACAATCTTTACCTGAAATTGAATATATATCATTATTTAATCAAAAAGAATTTATGGAAAAGATATATGATAAATTTTCAGGTAAAATCAGTTCAGTAGACCCATATCCAACACTTTTTTCAAATCAAAACCAATATATTTATTATAAAACCGACCCAAATCTTACAGCACTTGGTGGTTATTATGTATATTCTGTTTTAGCTAATCGTTTAAATGTAGGGGTAAGACCAATATCTGATTTTTCAATTGAACATATCAATCATAAATTTTATGGACAAACATTTAACCGTTCACCATATAAAGATATTAATCCCGATATGATAAGTATCTATCATTTTGATAATAACAGATATTCGTATGCTGTTACACATAATAAATCTGAATCGTCATACACATATAATACATTATATCCTACACAATGGAGTGAATCTGATATGCCGCTCAATATATATCTTGGAGGAAATACAGGAGATATAAATATTAAGGCTTATGGTGGAGGAAATGGAAGAAAATTGCTTGTTTTTGGTGATGACAGTATGCTACCGGTTATAACATTGCTTAGTACAAATTATGATGAAGTACGGTTTATAGATTTATCAAAGCTTGAACCAACCGAGATTTATGGTATTGATGTAAATTATTATGACCAAGTAGTATTTGGTTACAGTATAGATACTTTTACACAAACAAATAACCCATCCGGAATAAAATACAGTTAACTAATGGGTAGTTAGCTACCATTTCGCCACTCGGGGCGGCACAATGCGGCACTTCGTGCCGCCGACGGCTTCGCCGTCGCCAAGGGGCAACCTCCTACGGAGGTTGCCCCTTGATTGTGCCGCCCCATTGCATTAATAGTTAAAGGGAATATGCAGTTAAAGGAGAGCTAGTGTTTTTTCTTTTTCCATTCCTTGTACTTTCTTTCTAAAAGCACATAAGCTCCGCAAACTACGGCAACAGCAATAACAATTAAACCTGTGCGTATTGGAGAGGCAGCATTATTTTGAGTTATAGGTACAGTAACAGCTGAATTTTCGGC
>JAVVRS010000004.1:11199-14574 GCA_036654595.1 Oscillospiraceae bacterium
TATGGATAGTGCAATAAGAGAGGTAATGTTAAATAGTTGTTTCATCATCGTTGCAGTCGTCCTCCTTTGAAATTATATCTTTATTAACAGGGGAAAGAGATTCATCAAAGGTATCATCACCAAGTAAAAATTGAGCACCTGCCTGATTGGGAGTTGAAGGTGGTATGATACCAAACACACGTTGATATTGTTCAGCGAGCAGACGATAAACAACAGAATTACTGTCTGCGGTGTATGTGTCAACTAAACGAACAAGGCTGTCCACATCAAGTCGTGCAGATAATACCCCCGGTTCTTTAAGATAAGAGAGAATACCATCACCTGTTTTAGTGAGTTGATATGGACAATAAAACCCACCGATACCTTGCCCTTTCATAGGCAGTAAATTATAGAGCAAAACACTTTGTACAGAATATAATCTATTCTCTTGTGAACGCATAGGAGCAGTAGAACGATAATATTTTATTGTAGTAAAATTTTCCCCTCCGCTGGGAGCAATAACAATTTTACAGCCTTGAGAAGATGCCAGACGATACGGTTCAAAATAGCGATTATCTTCACCGATTACCACAGCGATATTACCAAGCAATGTTTCGGCAACTTTAATATGTGTACCTGCAACGACACCAAGCATTTTTTCTTGTTCATTGGGGTATAATTTATCTTGTTGTAAAATTGCTTCACCATTGGGGGCAAATAAAAAAGCACGATTTACAAGTCCACGAGAAGTTTTAAGCAAAACGCTTCCTGCTTGAATATAAATATTATGTTTAATGGCAAGTAAAGCGAAAGTATTATAATAGAAATCAAATATAGTAGAGCTTAATAGCTTACAAAAAAGGTCCCCCATACGTTTTAGTGTAGGTTCATCTCTTTCAAGCAAAGCATTTTCAACAGTTTCTTCCAATTGGTCATACATTGAGAAAATAGTTAAAGGCAATAAGCCTGTATATTGAGGGAAGCATACAAGCTGTGACCTTTCAGCAACAGCTTTAGCTACATAATCATTCATATCTTCTATAAAAGTGCGTGAATTTTTATAACATATAACAGGTAAATTGACCATTGAAATACGAATATTACTATGTGAAATACGTTCACCTAAAGGTGAAGGTGTAATATTAAGTTCATCTATAATCTCTTTTACGCTGAGAGGAGAAAGCTGCTTTGCTAAAAATCTACTGTGGATACTAAACATTAATGTATTCAAAGCCTAAATCCTCCTAATTATTCGGTTAACATAGTTTTTGCAAATTCCAATGCAAAGGCTTTGTTTTGTAAAGGGTTGGGTAAATTTATATCTTTTTGTAATTTATGTAAATAAAGATTTGCAACTAAAGTAGATTCATTGCTGGGTTGAGCAATATAACCACTGCTATCTTGAGTTGTTGCCATTGGCGCAGCTACTGCTTTAAAAAAATTACAGCAGCCAACTACATAAAAAGGATTTTGTTGTGCAGAGTTCCAAATTCCTGTACTGATAAGTTCTCTTGTAAATTGATAGCTATCAACATATTGCGAACTTACTACAATATTTGCACCTTGCAATGCAGCATTACGAAGTATAGCAGGCTGATATATATCTACATCAACACAAAGAAAAATTTTACCTATTTGTGTTGAAATAATATTGACACGATTATCCGGAATGAATTTTTCATGATAAGCTAAACTTACATGAGAGGCACCTTGTACACCTAAAATTTCACCATTAGGGTCAATTAAGCAGAGATAGAGTGTATTATCAATTACTACTCGTGCCGGCACTAAATAAACTTTATATTGCATTGCATATCGGCTGCAACCCTTAATATAAGCTACAGAATCCCATTCGGGTATAAATGGGCGTATATCATTAAAAACCACAAGATCACTATTGGGTTTAGGTTTTTTAAATGGTATGGTTACACAAACGGTTGTTTTTGACATAAATTACTGGTCACTCCCTTGCAGAAAGTTAATTTCTTTATTTAATATATGCTATGATATCTGTGTTAAATTCATTGATGGTACATTGATTTTAATTATAGCAATTTAGTAGGCATAAAGCAAACAAAAATTGTCACCTTACTCCCATTATGGGCAAGGGAGGGTAATATTCCGGCTATGTTGCTTTATCAAGTAAGCTTTGTTGTACGGGGCGGCACAATCGAGGGGCAAACCTTCGGTTTGCCCCTCGAGGCGGCGAAGCCGCCTGCGGTCGTTGACCGCATTGTGCCGCCCCGGCGGTGAAGATTTACGCTTAATCAAAAGCATTGGATATATAAAAGGTCAAAAAAATTTCATACCACAAGAATGATAAATTGCACAAAAATTTTTTCAACAGAAAAAAGGCGTTGTTTATGGGAAAAGCAGGGAGAATAGTAGGCTTTTAAACAGGTTTTCAACAACGGTACGAATAGAAATTAAAAAATATAATACTATATATAGTGCATACAGTCATTCACACACAATAAAAGACCCTAGATATCGTCATTTCTCATAGTTGACAGAAGCAGCTATAGAGGGTAGAATAAATAAACAAAGATAAACAAAGATAAACAAAGAGTAACAATGCGTGTTGCATGGCGAGGTAAATTATATGCCATGCAATTTTACTGTCGCAAACGTAATATACTTAATTTGTATACTTTGCTAAATAATATATAAATTCCTATATTTTAAGGAGAGAAACAAAATAAATGATTACACAAATTGTAAAACGTGATGGAAGAACTGTACCATTTGACAAAGAAAAGATTACACAGGCAATCTTTAAAGCAGCACAGGTTCTTGGCGGTAAGGATTATGAAATGGCAAGCGGACTTGCAGATACTGTCTGTGAAGAAATAGACCAAACTCTTGGCGATATGCCGCCTAATGTTGAACAAATTCAAGATATCGTAGAAAAAGTACTTATTAATTCAGGTCATGCCCGTACTGCAAAAGAATATATATTATATCGTGCAGAGCGTTCACGCACACGTCAAATGAACAGTAAGCTGATGAAAATATATGAAGATTTAACCTTTAAAGATGCAGCTGAAAATGATATTAAACGTGAAAATGCCAACATTGACGGAGATACCGCAATGGGAACAATGCTTAAATATGGTTCAGAGGGTGCAAAACAATTTTATGAAATGTTTATCCTTGACCCCGACCATGCAAAAGCACATATCGGCGGAGATATTCATATACATGACTTAGATTTTTTAACATTGACAACAACCTGTACCCAGATTGATTTGGAAGCATTGTTTAAAGATGGTTTTTGTACAGGACATGGTTTTCTGCGTGAACCTAATGATATTCAAAGTTATTCTGCACTTGCGTGTATTGCAATTCAATCCAATCAAAATGACCAACATGGCGGTCAAAGCGTACCAACCTTTG
>JAVVRS010000005.1:0-2881 GCA_036654595.1 Oscillospiraceae bacterium
GAAGCCGTCCGCACGTCTGCGGGGGCGGTGGGAGAATTACGCTGTCGTGCATTGCAACGGTTATTTAACCTCTATAGTTTTTTCGGCAAAGTAGTTATTTACTATCTTGTCATAAGGTGCATTTTCGGTCAATTCGCCTGCCTGTGTCATAACCTCTTGAAGCAGTGCAAAAGATTTTTCTTTCATAACAGGAGTGTCATTCCAAACATCAATATCTTTGTAGCGTTGTACAACTGTTGTCATCAGCTTAATATCTGTGTCGGGGAATGACGGTGCAATAACTGTGGCAATTTCTTCGGCAGTATGGTTTTGTACCCATTGCTGACCTTTATATACCGCACCTGTAAAGCGTTGTATTATATCGGGATTTTGTTCAATATAACTTTTGCTTGCAAAGTATGCAGTATATGGTATTTCACCTGCTTCTTCACCAACAGAAGCTACAATATAACCTTTACCTTCATTTTCAAGCATTGAAGCAGTTGGTTCAAACAGAGTTACATAATCTCCCGTACCGCCTGTAAATGCTCCTGCCATCAGTGCAAACTGTATACTGTCGTCCATGGTGGCTTGAGTCTTGGGGTCAACACCATTTTTTCTCATAGCATATTCCAATGCCATATATGGTACCCCACCTTTACGTCCCGGTAAAATATGTTTACCTGCAAGTTTATCCCATGTAAATTCAGGGTCCTCGGTGCGTCCCACAACAAAAGAACCATCTCTTTGTGTCAATTGTGCAAAGGTTTGGGTGTAATCTTCTTTACCTTGATTATAAACATAAATAGAAGCTTCAGGCCCTGCAAAACCAATATCTATATTGCCCGATAATACCGCTGCCATAACCTTGTCGGCACCTTGACCGTTTGATAATTCCACATCAATTCCGGCATCACTGAAAAAGCCAAGATTGATTGCCGCATACTGCGGTGCATAAAAAATAGAATGAGTTACTTCACACACTGTTACAAGGTCGTTGGGTTTTTCTTCAGTCTTTGTACAGGCTGCCAGTGATGGCATCAGCAAACCTCCGCAAAGTGCCAGACTTACCAGTTTAAGGATTTTTCTCATAAGTATTATAACCCCTTTCAATCTGTTTAACCTTCTTACAAAAGGTAAGATAGGTTATTTATTATTACAGCAACTCAGTGATGTCCATAGTACCTCATAACCACTCGCTGCAAAAATACTACCGCTTCATACATCAGTGCTGCCACTACTGCAAGAATAATTACACTTGCCATTACAAGGTCAAGCTTAAACACCTGCCCACCATATACAATCAAATACCCAAGCCCTGCTTTAGACACCAAAAATTCACCTGCAATTACACCTACCAAGGATAAACCTATATTAATTTTCAGCGAATTGAATAAAGTATCTACATTGTACGGAAAAACAATCTTTGTAAAAATTTGTCTTTTATTTGCTCCAAATGTAACCGCCATTTTAATATATTCTTTATCTGTCTGTCTAAATCCACTCAACATTTCCATCACTGTTACAATCAGTGATATTGCAAGTGCCATTACAATAATTGCTTCGGTACCTGCACCGACAATAATAATTATTACAGGTCCCAGTGCAATTTTAGGCAAGCTGTTAAGCACAACCAAATACGGTTCGCTTACCTTTGAAATAAAATCACTCCACCACAGTACCACCGCTAAAAGCGTTCCGAATATCGTGCCGAGTAAAAATCCCACTACCGTTTCATACAAAGTTACACCAATGTGCATAAGCAAATTATTCTGTGACATATTTACATATGTGTTCAAAATTCTTGACGGCTGACTTAAAACAAAACTATCAATCCAACCTAGCTGTGCAGAAATTTCCCACAATGCAACAAAAACTATCAATATACCTATCTGCCAAAACAGAATTGCTTTTTTCCTTAATTTTTTCTTTTTTAAATAAATTTGTCGTTCTTGAGAGATTACATTATTACTCATCACTTTGCAGTTCTTTCCATATTCTATTGAAGTATCCCGAAAACTGCGGAGAATTTCTACAGCTTAACGGTGTTGGATTATCCATATCAAATTTTATTTCCAATATTTCTTTTATATGTGCCGGTCGGCCTGTCAATACCATAACTTTATCTCCCATACTTATACTTTCAGGTATATCATGACTGACAATTAAAGCTGTTTTATTTTCTTGCTTTAAAATACGGTGTACATCATCAGTCACAGTAAGTCTTGTTTGATAATCCAGTGCCGAAAAAGCTTCGTCCAATAAAAGTATCTCCGGATTGACTGCCAAAGTTCGTATCAAAGCCGCACGTTGCCGCATACCCCCTGAAAGCTGTGACGGATATTTATATTTAAATTCTGCCAAACCATAGGTTTCAAGTAAGCTTAATGCACGATTTATCTTTTCCGCACTCATCATTCCACGAATTTCCAAGCCGAAAATTATATTTTGATATATATTACGCCATTCCAAGAGATTATCTTTTTGCAACATATAACCTATCTGCTGAGATACTCCTTCAATTTTATTGCCGCCTACCAACACTTCACCGCTACTGGGTTTTATCAAACCTGCTATTATTGAAAGTAATGTTGATTTGCCACAGCCGCTTGGCCCTACAATACTCATAAACTGTCCCTTTTCAAGAGAAAAGCTGATATTTTCAAGTGCAGTAATCTCTCCGTTTTTAGCTTGATATTTCTGCTCAATATTTTTTACCTGCAATATCACAAACAGCATCACCTCACTTTAATTTCATGCTATATACTATGCTGAAAGTAAAAATTGGTGAAAAAAACGCCACACAAATAGAAGCAGACAATGACCAAATAGTCATTGTCTGCTCCTCTTCTCCCCTGCTCACCCTGCTGCCTCCGAGCCCCGCAGGACGGGCGGCTCCGCC
>JAVVRS010000005.1:2899-14139 GCA_036654595.1 Oscillospiraceae bacterium
GGAGCCGGCCCTCGAAAGGGCGGCTCCGCTTCCTGAGGGGCTCGGAGCCTGTGGAAACTCAGTTTGCATATTTATTCAAGATATTTTTTCAGATACTGCCCTGTATATGACTTCTTACAAGCTGCAATTTCAACAGGTGTACCTGTTGCTACTACATAACCGCCTTTATCTCCGCCTTCAGGTCCTAAATCTATAATATAGTCCGCTGTTTTAATAACTTCAAGATTATGTTCAATTAAAACAACTGTATTTCCTGCGTCCACCAAAGAATGAAGCACTTCAATCAGCTTGTGTACATCAGCTGTGTGTAAACCTGTAGTAGGTTCATCTAAAATGTATACAGTTTGCCCTGTCCCTCTTTTTGAAAGTTCGGTAGCAAGCTTAACACGCTGTGCTTCACCACCCGACAATGTCGTTGATGATTGACCAAGTTTAATATATCCAAGTCCAACCTCTGCAAGTGTTTGTACTTTACGCTTAATGCGTGGTATATTTTCAAAAAAATCAACACTTTGTTCAACTGTCATATCAAGAACATCATAGATTGATTTACCTTTATATTTAATTTCCAATGTTTCACGATTATACTTTTTACCTTTACAAACTTCACATGGCACATAAATATCGGGCAAAAAGTGCATCTCAATCTTTAATATACCATCACCTTGACAAGCTTCACAGCGACCGCCTTTAACATTAAAAGAAAATCTTCCGCTTGCATAGCCCTTAATTTTCGCTTCATTTGTAGAAGCAAAAAGATTACGAATGTCTGTAAAAACTCCTGTATAAGTTGCAGGGTTTGAGCGTGGTGTTCTGCCAATAGGTGATTGGTCAATGTTAATGACTTTATCCAGATATTCTATACCCAATATTTCTTTATGCTTTCCGCATTTGGTTCTTGCACCGTTAAGTGCCGCTGCAAGACGTTTGTATAGTATCTCATTAATCAATGTAGATTTCCCCGAACCGCTCACACCGGTAACTACAGTAAATGTTTCAAGCGGAATTTTTACATCAATGTTTTTAAGATTATTATGTGCCGCACCTTTAACTTCAATAAAATTTCCATTACCTTTTCTTCGAGTTTCAGGTACAGGAATTTTTTTCTTTCCGCTGAGATATGCCCCTGTATAAGAATTTTCACACGCTTTAATATCATCTACACTGCCTGCACAAACAATTTCACCGCCATGTACCCCTGCACCCGGACCTACATCAACAATATAATCTGCGGCATAAATAGTATCCTCATCATGTTCTACAACAATAAGGGTATTACCAAGGTCACGCAGACGTTTAAGTGATGCAATCAGCTTGTTATTATCACGTTGATGTAAACCAATACTCGGTTCATCAAGAATATATAAAACTCCGACAAGAGATGAACCGATTTGTGTGGCAAGACGTATTCTTTGACTTTCTCCGCCACTTAAAGTACCTGCACTTCGTGAAAGTGTAAGGTATTCAAGCCCAACACTTTTAAGAAATCCTAATCGTTCTCTTATTTCTTTGAGTATCTGTTCCGCAATCATAGTATCACGTTGTGAAAGTGTAGGAGTAAGCTTTTCAATAAATTCTAAAATCTGCACCACTGACATTTTACATAGGTCACTGATATTATAATTTCCAACCAACACACCAAGACTTTCTTTTTTCAGTCGGTCACCATGACACTCCGGACATTCTTCACTGCTCATCCACCCTGAAATTTCATCACGCATCCATTGACTGTTAGTTTCTCTGAAACGACGTTCAAGATTATTTACTATTCCCTCAAAATCTGTTTTATAGCTACCTTGCATTGTACCTGTTTCTCTTTGTACTGCTATTTTTTCACCGCCGGTACCATATAAAATTACCTCTAATGCTTTAGGCGGCAGTTTATTTACAGGCACATCAAGTGAAAATCCATAATGTTTTGCAAGCCCTTCATAATACATCTGAGCAATACCGCCCTCAGCAAAATACCAACCGCTTGCCCGTACTGCACCCTCACTGATGCTTAACTTTTTATTTGGTATTACAAGTTCGGGGTCAATCTTCATAAATGTACCAAGCCCCGTACATTTTTCGCACGCACCAAAAGGATTATTAAATGAAAACATTCTCGGTGCAAGTTCTTCAATACTTACATCATGGTCAGGACAAGCAAAGCTTTGTGAAAACATTAGTTCTTCACCATCAGTTACATCAATCAATGCAATACTGCCTGTCAAAGACAATGCCATCTCTAAGCTCCCTGCAAGACGTGACCTAATACTTTCAGAAACAACCAAGCGGTCAACAACAATTTCAATTGTATGCTTTTTGTTTTTATCAAGAGGTATATCTTCACTCAATTCATAAATACTTCCATCAATCCTTGCCCTAACATAACCCGAACGTCTGGCTGCATCAAGTTCTTTGATATGTTGTCCTTTTTTACCTCTTATAACAGGTGCCATTACCTGTATTCTTGTTTTTTCCGGCAACTCCATTATACGGTCTACCATTTGGTCTATTGTTTGCTGTGTTATCGGTTTACCACACACAGGGCAATGCGGTACACCTATTCTTGCATAAAGCAAACGCAGATAATCATAAATTTCCGTCACGGTTCCTACCGTTGAACGTGGATTTTTATTGGTAGTTTTTTGGTCAATAGAAATTGCAGGTGAAAGCCCCTCAATATAATCTACATCGGGTTTTTCCATTTGTCCTAAAAATTGTCTTGCATAAGACGACAAGCTTTCAACATATCGTCTTTGTCCATCTGCATAAATAGTATCAAATGCAAGTGATGATTTACCCGAGCCCGAAAGCCCTGTAAACACCACCATTTTATCTCTTGGTATCTCTAAATCTATATTTTTTAAATTATGTTCTCTTGCACCTTTGATTACAATTTTATCCTTCGCCAACGCAGTTCTCCTCCTCCCACAGTCTATCGGTCCAATTTCAGCTGCATACGGACGCCGCCGGCGGACGGCTTCGCCGTCCATATTGCCGCAAAGCGGCAATTGTCGGGATTGCCCTGTGGGCAATCCCGACCCGGCGGCGTCCGGCAGCTTCGAGCTAGCGTTTCATCTGTGCCTTTAGCTTTGTAATTTTATCACGCAAATATGCAGCGTGTTCAAATTCAAGAATTTTAGCGGCATTTTTCATTTCAACAGTAAGCTTTGCAACGGTCGCTTCAAGCTCTTTATGGCTCATCTGTTTGCCTTTTGATTTTTTATCCACAGTTTCTTTGCTGGAAATTTCTAATATATCACGAACATCTTTTTTAATGGTAGTCGGTATTATACCATGTTTTGTATTGTATGCAATCTGAATTTCACGACGACGGTATGTTTCATTTATAGCACGTTCCATTGAACCTGTTACACTGTCAGCATACATAATTACTCTACCCTCACTGTTTCTTGCAGCACGACCTATAATTTGTATCAGTGAAGTTTCACTTCTTAAAAATCCTTCTTTATCGGCGTCCAGAATAGCAATAAGAGAAACTTCCGGTATATCCAAGCCTTCACGCAAAAGATTAATACCTACTAATACATCAAATTCACCAAGCCGTAAATCACGCAAAATTTCCATACGTTCAATGGTATCAATGTCATGGTGCATATAACGTATTCTTACACCCATTTTATCAAAATATGTTGTTAAATCTTCTGCCATTTTTTTAGTTAATGTAGTCACGAGTACTCTTTCACCTTTTGATACAGTTAAATGTATTTCACTTAACAGGTCATCAATCTGTCCTTCTACAGGTTTAACGGTAATTTCAGGGTCAACCAAACCTGTTGGACGAATAATTTGTTCTACAATTTGAGCACTGTGTTCACGTTCAAATGCTGTTGGTGTTGCACTTACAAAAATTGCTTGATTAATTTTACTGTAAAATTCGGTAAAATTCAGCGGTCGGTTATCAAATGCACTGGGCAATCTGAAACCATAATCAACTAAATTTTTCTTTCTTCCATAATCTCCACCAAACATTCCTCTTACCTGCGGCAGCATTACATGAGATTCATCTACAAACAGCAAAAAATCTTCCGGAAAGTAGTCAAACAAAGTATTTGGCATACTTCCGGGTTCACGGCGTGAAAGCACCCTTGAATAATTTTCTATCCCTTTACAGAAACCTATTTCGGTCATCATTTCCATATCATAGCTTGTCCGTTCTCGTATACGCTGTGCTTCTATAAGTTTATCATGTGTTTTAAAATATTCGACTTGTTTATCACATTCTTCATTAATTTCCTGCATAGCTTCATGCAGCTTATCACGAGGTACAATAAAATGAGATGCAGGATAAATTACCGCATGATTAACTACTGCTTTAACTTCCCCTGTCAAGGTATTTATCTCGGTTATACGTTCAATTTCATCACCAAAAAATTCCACTCTGATTGCCGTATCACCGCTGTAGGTTGGGAAAACTTCCACAACATCGCCTCGCACACGAAATTTATTTCTCACAAAATTTATATCATTTCGTTCATATTGTATCTCAACCAATTTATTAAGCAATTCATCTCGGTCTTTTTCCATTCCAACTCTAAGTGAAATTACCATATTACGATAATCTATTGGGTTTCCCAAGCTATAAATACAAGATACACTTGATACAATTATTACATCATTTCTTTCAGACAATGATGCTGTTGCTGAATGTCGAAGCCGTTCAATTTCATCATTTATAGCACTGTCCTTTTCTATATAGGTATCAGTGTTGGCAATATATGCCTCAGGCTGATAATAATCATAGTAAGAAACAAAATATTCCACAGCATTGTGTGGAAAAAACGCTTTAAACTCACTGCAAAGCTGTGCGGCAAGTGTTTTATTATGTGCAAGTACTAATGTAGGACGATTAACCTGTGCAATAATATTTGCCATTGTAAAGGTTTTACCGCTACCGGTAACACCAAGTAAAGTTTGTTCTCTGTCACCTGCTTGCAATCCTTTAACCAGTTTTTCTATTGCCTCCGGTTGGTCCCCTGTCGGCTTATATGGAGCTTCAAGTATAAATTTATCCGGCATATCCGCACCTCCTGTAATCAGTTTTTTAATCAAATTTATATACATATAATATTACCACTTTTAAATTATATAGTAAATACTATGAAAACAATAAATGCAAGTGGCAGCAAGCTTACAATATATGTTGATTTATTAAGCAAATCTTGCTGTATGGGGCGGCACAATCGAGGGTAGGGCAAACCCAAGGTTTGCCCTACCCTCGTGGCGGCGAAGCCGCCTGCGGTCGCCAGACCGCATTGTGCCGCCCCATTACAAGCTTAAAGCTAATCAATAGCCATTGTTATTTGTATCTCTTGTTTAAAAATACAGTGACTTTAAACACAGCAAATCCAATTGCCGCACCTGCAACATTCAGGCAAGCAATAATCTCATCTTTTCAAACAATAGACTTCTCTTTAAATCTCAGGCAAAGTAAGCTGAATACTATATATAATAAGCCTATTATCGTCGAAAAAACAGAGGCAGATACAGTAAGTGTATAATTATATTCGGAGTCATTTTTTTCTCCCCATTAATTCTCTTTTTTTATAATTATTACATACAAAAGGACGGAGATAATATCCGTCCTTTTGTCTTGCTGTTATATAAAAATGATGTCAATCAGTGATGCTGCAGCAGCAAACATCACCAAATATTTCGTATATTTGGCAAACTTAGGTGTAAAGAAGTTTAACGCAACACCTACAATTGCCAATACACCCCAAGTCCAAGCAATTACCTGTTCAAAGATATAGTTTGTTGGCATACTTGTCGCTCCCAGATATGACAAAAGTATTGTCAATAAAGCGAGCAAAACCAAAATCACATTGTTTGTTTTTTCCTTTTTAACAATAAACAATGTAATCACACCTGCCAAAACCAAAACTGCCAAGACAAGATAGACCACCAGTAAAGCACCTAAAGCTGACATAATATATACCTCCTTTAAATTTAAGGGCATTGTAAAGCTTATTCTTCAGTGCGGTTTACAATTGTTTTTCTTGCATAAAATAAAAATTTTATTATTACAACATTCCCCATGAATACATGGAAATATGTTCTTTAGTTGATATTATAAAATGGTCCAGTAATATTATATCCAATTGTTCAAGCTGCTCTTTAAGTGTTTTTGTACTGCTAATATCGTCCGCTGATGGAGTTGCAAATCCTGTTGGGTGATTATGTGCCAATACTACTGCAACAGCATTACATCTTATTGCAATTTCTACCACCATTCGTGTAGACAATATGCATGAATTTACAGTCCCTGACTTTGAAATTACATCTGAAAATAAGATTTTTCCCTTGCCGTCAAGGCACACCATATAAATACATTCATAGCTCCTACCTATAAATTTATTTACTAAATACTCCCCTGCCTCTTTATGATTGTTAAGCACATTCCCAGATGAATTTTTATCATCAAGATAAACCCTGCTAACACTCGGTATCAATTTAAGTAGACTTGCCGTATGCTCACCTACCCCTTTTACCTTTATTAATTCTTCATAAGGTGCATCTAAAACATCTGCAAAACTTCCGAATGTATCCATCAAAAGATGTGCCGTTTCATTGGTATCTCCTTGCGGTATACTGTAAAACAACAAAAGTTCCAACACATTATGAAGTTCAAAGTCATCAAGTTCTGTCTTTAAAAATCGTGTTTTCATCTTTTGACGATGTCCTTTATGTATATCTTTCACACAAATCCTCCGGTTCTTACAATTTGATATAATCTATTATACTACATTTGAGTAAATATAATATTCTTCACAAATTGTATTGTTTATTAAACATATTATACACTAATTTTTCTTACTGCACAATTGAGTAAAAAATAATCTATGCAAGACACTTCATAAATGATATACTGATTGCGGAATACAAATCTACCCTAACCACTTATCCCTCCCCATAAATATATCTATGCAATTTCACCGCTGCTCTGCCTATGGGGCGGCACAATGCGGCACTTCGTGCCGCCGACGGCTTCGCCGCCGCATGGGCAACCTGCGGTTGCCCATGATTGTGCCGCCCCATAGGAAAGCTGTCGGTGAAATTTAAACGGAACGTCCCAAACGACGTATCCTACTTATAAAAGATTGGACGTACAAAATATTGAGAAGTTTTACAATAGGTGAAAATGATTGTAACCAAAGAATAGATAAATTCCTCACCAAAGCCGTACCATTACTGCCAAAAGGTTTAACACAAAAGTATATACGCACAAAACGAATTAAATGTAATAATAAACGCTGTCAGCCAGATGACCGTTTGCTCTTGGGAGATGAATTACAGCTTTATATTAATGATGAATTTTTCTCTGATGAACCTGTTGTGTTAGATTTTTTAACTGCACCTAAAACATTGGATATTATCTATGAAGATGAAAATATTATGCTTGTTGACAAAAAACCGGGACTTATTGTTCACGAAAACAATCGTGAACATGAGGATACTCTTATTGCTCGTATATTACATTATCTTTATGATAAAGGTGAGTATTCTCCGGAGAAAGAAAACAGTTTTGCACCTGCTTTGTGCAATAGAATTGACCAATATACAGGTGGTATTGTCATTGCCGCTAAAAATGCCGAAAGCTTGCGTATTATAAATCAAAAACTTAAAGACAGAGAAATTCTTAAATATTATCTCTGCTTAGTACATGGTATTCCCGAACCGAAAACTGCTGTACTTCGTGGATATCTCAGTAAAGATGAACTTAGTAATACCGTTTCCATCACACCAAATCAAGTGCCAAATTCAAAGCTTGTTATTACAAAATATACTGTTGTTAAAGCTTTAACCCGTCATGCACTGCTTGAAGTTGATTTACAAACAGGTCGTTCTCATCAAATCAGAGCACATCTTGGTTTAATTGGTCACCCAATCTGTGGTGACAGTAAATATGGAGCTGATAATTTTGGTAAGCTTCAAGGTATTTATCATCAAGCATTATATGCTTATAAAGTTACATTTGAGTTCTCCGGTGATGCCGGTAAACTGAATTATCTTAAAGGTAAAACCTTTGAGGTAAAAAAAGTTTATTTTGCAGATATAGTGCGGTAAAATTATAAATAAAGCAAGGACGAGGCTGTTGCACAATTGCAACAGCCTCGTCCTATATTTTTAGCTACTACAGCTTTTTAAAATTCTCTTTTGCCATGTCAAAAACATTATTACCTTGTAAATCACAGCCTACTACCAATGGCATATCTTCAACCACAAGGCGTTTTACAGACTCACAGCCTAATTCGGGAAATGAAATAACTTCACATTGTTTAACTGAATTTGCCATTAAAGCTCCGGCTCCGCCCAATGCACAAAGATACACTCCGCCATTACGTTTTACTGCTTCATATACTTCTGCCGTACGTTCACCTTTTCCAATTGTACCTACTAAACCTTTATCCATAAGCATTGGTGTAAAGCTATCCATTCTTACTGAGGTTGTCGGTCCGCATGAACCTATAATTCTTCCATTAGGAGTAGGTGTAGGTCCTGAATAATAAATTACAGCGTCCTTTAAATCAAATGGTAATTGTTCACCTTGCTCAATAATTGTCTGTAGTTTTTTATGAGCAGCATCTCGTGCGGTGTATACCACTCCTGACAAAAGTATCTTTTGTCCTGCTTTCAATGTACAGGCTATACTGCGTAAATTTTCTACAGCTACTTTGGTTATCACCGCTTATCTTCCTCTCCATTTTTGTCTTATAACCACTCTGCAAATTATTTAAGCTTTAATTTTATTAATTATAAGCCGGTATTACATTCTTCTTCTTTTACTTCATCTATTATTGTTTCATTCTGCAATGCTTCCGGTTGATTTTGTCCTTTTTTAATAAAAAGCTTTGATTCATCAATCAATTCATCAACTTCATCTAATTTCAAAAGCATCGCTGTAACTGCCTGTGTTATTTCACCTTTAAGGTCACCATATGAAGTTTTTACAACATCTAACCCTTTTACAGTTTTCAGCACAGCCAAATCTGCATCTTTCATTATTGCTTCTGCTTTCACTTGAGCTTCTTTAAGAATAACGTCGGCATTTTTTTGTGCTTCAAGCATTAAGTATCCCAACTGCATAGTACTTTCATCATACTTTTTACTTTTAAGCTCCAACATTTCGTTGCGTGACTGTAACTGACGAACACGTTCTTTTGTGAACAGCAATTCATCGGTTTGAGCCTCTATATCTGTTGCTTGTCTGTCAAGTTTTTCATTAATTTCTTTTGTTCGTTCAGTTATTACTCTGACTTTTTCTTTTTCTTCACGCAAATCTTTTTGTAAACGCTCTATTTTGTCTTCATTTTCCGCACAAATATCCATCAGTTCATCACAGCGTTTAGTAGTTTCCAAGAGTTCTACCGTTAATTCTTTTTCCTTGTTATCTGTTTGCTCCGACATAGCATTTATGTAATCCAAAACCGATTTTTTTTCAAAACCGCCCATCACTGCCGTTTTAAATATTCCTTTTTCTTCCACCTAATAATCCTCCTACAGGTCTTTTCATATTTCATTTCATTGTTTTCTCACACTTGCATATATATTGTTCTATATTTATTTTAGTATACCATTAATCTAAATAAATTACAAAGTTTTTTTACTCATAGGCTTTCAAAATTTATATCTGTATTTTTCCCTCAAGCTGCCACTCGGGCACAATTTCGCCGCTACATTCCCACAGGAAATGTAGCGGCGTAGGCGGCGAAGCCGCCTTGGGCGTTGAAAACGCCCAAATTGTGCCCGAGTGGCAAAATCAAGCACCCCGACTTAGACGTTTTTCCTCAACAATATTTATTCCATCTGCAATTGCCTTAAAAATAGGACCGGCTACATCTCCGCCATATTCTCCGCCTTCAACAAAAACAACCACTGTATACTTTGGCTGATTAGCCGGAAAAAAACCGGCAAACCATGCTTCAACTTTTTCTCTGTCATCAATATATTGTCCTGTTTGTGCCGAAGCAGTTTTACCACCTGCACCACCATTTTCGGGCTTACCTTTTTTACCGCTGCCATTTTCAACTACATTTATCATATAATCTTGTAAAATTTTTGCCTGTTCATTAGATAAAAGTTTATTTTGAGCAAAGCTTTCCTCAGCTTCTGTAATTGTTTCACCGTTAGAAGTAGTACCTTTTATAAGACTTGGTAAAACTGTGTTGCCTCCATTGGCAATACAGCTTATCATCTGTGCTACCTGTATAGGAGTAGCCGTAAGCTTACCTTGACCAAAAGAAAAATTTGCTAAATCAGCTTTATTTTGCAGTTCTGTTGCCGTGTATAAAGTACCTGCTTCGGTAACCATATTTTCTCCCAGTTTGCTTGCTTTGCCAAATCCCATTTCACTAACTGTATAGAGCAAATTTTGTGGGTCAAGTTGTTGTCCCAATGCAACAAAATATGGGTTACAAGACTGTTCAATTGCACCTTTCATTGTCAGCAAACCATGACCCTCTTTTTTATGACAAGCAAATTTTATACCGTTTACCTCAATATACCCGGGACAAAAGAAAGTAAAATCAGTATTAATACCTTCTTTTAATGCTGTTGCCGCAACTGCAAGTTTAAAAGTAGACCCTACACTGTACGCACCAAAAGCACGGTTAAAAAGCGGTGAATTTTCTTGCTCCATAGCTGTAGCAATATCATTTGGGTTAAATTGCGGCATACTAACCACTGCTCTCAGTTCACCTGTATGAATATCCATTACTACTACAGCTCCTGAGGTCATCTTCTCCATAGCAACATCTGAAACCACCTGCTGAAAATCTTTATCAAGTGTAGTAACCACTCCTCCTTTAGGTGATACTGTGTCACCTGTTATCTCAGGTAAAATACTTATAATCGGCTGTTTAAAAGCGTCCACTGTATAATGTATCTTTACATCTTCACCAAATCCTTTAAGTAATTCATTGCAAGACATTTCTATTCCGCATACTCCATCATCTGTACTATTATTTGTATATCCAATTATATGCGGTGCAAGCTGATTGTCACTATATCGTTTTGTTACACTAAACATATTTATTCCTTGTGAATACAATTTTGAACGGTCAAGTTCCATTAAAAATGGTGTCGGTTTTTTCATTCGTTCCAACGCTATATTACGTTGCTCCCCAACAACATTAGCAGCAATATTATTCATTGCTTCGGTACATGGCATTATTGCTGCAATGCTTTTACTTTCGTTATCTACAAGCGGTTTCATATTACAATCATAAATT
>JAVVRS010000006.1:0-13062 GCA_036654595.1 Oscillospiraceae bacterium
CCGGGGCCACAACCAGGGGGGTTTATCCGGGCCAAGGCCGATAATACCCGCACGAAGCGGCAACGCCGCTTCAGGTGCCGAAGGCACCTTTGATTGTGCCCCGATTGTACGCAGAATGTGATAAAATTCATATTCGTATGGGAACAATTTGTTCCGGAGATATTTCAAAGGAGTGGTCACTTGAATTCCAATTATATGGTACTGTTACTGTCATTTTTCGTAGGACTATCATCAGTTATAGGTGCATTTGCTGTTTTTATGAAAAAAAGCGATACAAAAACAATGATTGCAGCATCACTTGCATTTGCCGCAGGACTTACTGCCACCGTTTCCCTTTCGGAACTTCTGCCTGAAGCAATGGCAGCACTTTCGGGAAGCTACAGCCCATTAATTGCAGCGGGTATTACTATTATATCGTTGCTTGCGGGGGTTGCATTGGGAAGTGTGATGGATTTAATTATACCGCATTATGGCTGTGCTCATGGCGGAGCTGAACATCATCATCACCATGAAGGTCAAAAAGACTGTGATGACACTTCATTGTATCATACAGGTATAGCCAGTGCGTTGGGACTTGCTTTGCACAACATACCTGAGGGCGGAGCTTTATTTATTGCGGGTAGTAGCAATATTTCGGTAGGTATTGCAATGGGTATTGCAATTGTATTGCACAATATACCGGAAGGTATTGCCATTGCTATGCCAATATATGTTGCTACAGGAAGTAAAGCAAAAGCATTTGCATATACAGCAGCAGCCGGATTAATGATGCCTTTGGGCGGTGTTTTAGCATGGCTTGTTCTTGCACCGTTTATGGAAAGTGCATTTATTGGACTTCTATATGCTTTTGTAGCAGGAATTATGCTTTACATTGCTTTGCATGAATTATTACCTTCATCATTTGCCTGCAATAAAAGGAAACTTTCATTGTGGTCAGTAGTTGCCGGTATTTGCATGGTACCTATTACACAAATTTTCCATCATTAAAATAAGCTTCTGCTAACCACGGGGGCACAATTGCACGCACTTCGTGCGTGCAGCGGCGGCTTTGCCGCCGCAAGCCCGACCCTACGGGTCGGGCATAATTGTGCCCCCTGTGGTTAGGTAGAATTGCGAGGGAATAAGATAGGGGACAGTTGCGTATGCAACTGTCCCCTATCTTATTTATTTACCGAAAAATGGTATATGATTTATAAATCAGAAGATTGTTTGCTTAAATTTAGACCTGTGATTTACCGAATTTTTATGTTTAATGGTATTGTCGGCTTTATGATGTAATGTTACACCAATATTGCGGATAAAATTTTCGGTAACTAAAACATCTACCGGTACATCATACCTGCCATGTATCAGACGTTTTGAAAGACAGTCTTTATAGATAATACCAACCTTTTTACCATCAAAACAAGCGAGAAAGCGGTCATAATAACCACCGCCATAACCTAAACGATAACCGAGCATATCATAGCTGAGGGCAGGAACAATACAAAGCTTATTGCCGCCTGAATTTCCTACTTTTGTACAAAATTCAGGATTGGGTTCAAGAATACCAAAAGTACCTTTTTCAAGCTCTGAAAAAGAATTAATGTAATAAAACTCCATTAAACCATGTTTAGACGGATCGCAACGAGGTACGGCAACATTTTTACCAAGTGCAATGGAATGATTGATAAGTCTTATAGTATCAACTTCAATAGCACTGGAAACGTAGGTAAGCAGAGTATCAGCTTCATGGTATTCACGCAACGAGGTTAGACGTTTAAAAATTTTTCGGTCCAGCTTTGCTTTTAGCTGTGGTTCCATTCCTTTGCGGATTGCTTTCATGTGGGAACGCAAATCCGATTTATATTCACGCAAATCAATTTTTTGCATATGTGTAGTTCCCACCTCCGTATACAGCTTTAAGAAAGGCATCAAGCCAGATAATGAGAGAGATAAAAACTTGAGTCTATCTCTTTGTTTGTGTACCATTTTGTCATGGCAAGCTCAGTATCTCTACCAATGCCACAGGTTTTGGAAAGCCACAGTACATATTGCTTTTTATTGTAAATGCTGTGCAGTTTTTGTAATATGGGTATGAGCAAATCAATATCACCTGCAAATTCTCTTATAATCAAGCGGTCGTCCCAAGGAGCAACCGCAACAAAACCGGCAACACAATTTACAGAAAAGCCATAAAAATCTCCGCCGACGAATTGTATCTCTTTTATAATATATTTTACAGCATCTAAATCCCATTCAAGGTAGCAGCTGCCAAAGTATTGCTTACGCAAATTTACAATATTTTCGGCAGTAATGTTGGTAAACTCAATGTCAGAATTACCTGAAAGCTTGTCAGCATTAAGAACTAAGGTGTTGACACCGCCCTGTATAGAGTAGCCACGTTTGTTATAAAACATAAAGAGCAGTTCATTGGCAGGTACAAGCACTGCTGCCGCATAACCACGCTTAATAAGCAATTTGTCTGCAAAGTCAAGCAGTTTGGTACTTATACCATTGCCACGATATTCTTTTAATGTAGCAAGACAGTAAAGATAAGCACAAGGGTAAGAAACTTCACCTTGAACTAAGCGGCATGGAAGAATAAACAGCATTGAGATGACAACATTATCTTTTTTATAAAGAAGAATATTGTCATTGTTAGCTTTTTGGTTCAAGAACATCTCTATATATTCTTTAGTGTCACCAAAAGCTTCTTGCCAAAGTGCGATTATACCGCCATAATCTGAATACCGGGCGGTAGTAATCATATAGTATTCCTCAATACCGCACTGTATTTTTCCAAAAGTATTTCAGGGCGGTAACTCAGTTTAGCTTTACGCAATCCTTCTGCACCTGTATCATCTTCACGATTAACATAGGTAAAATTCATTGCATTGTTTAAAATAAATTGTTGATTTATCATGGGGTAAGCACCTTGTATATCATGGTAAGCTTTTTCGATGTGTACAATAAAGGTGTCACTGTTTAGCGGACGCCCAATTGTAAAAGCAACGATATCATCTTCGGCACGCAACAGACCACCAACCAAATCAAGCTGTTGAAAATTATCAAATGCACTTTTTACGGCACAGCCTTCAAGTCTTAGAGATTCATCGTCTTGACAGCCGTACAAATCGCACCATTTACTATTCATAATCATACATTCATCAATATTATCTTTGGTAATTGCTTCATATTTCCAGTTTGGATATGTTGCAATAAAATTATTTATATGATTTCGTTTTCCATGAAGTTTTTTACCGGCAAGAGTTGCAAGACTTTCCGAAGTATAGATATAATCATAAACATCACGTTCGGCAGTAAAATCAAATACACCCGGCATAATTTCTTCCAGCAGTGCTTTGTTTTCATTTAAAATACAATTCATTAAAAAAGGCACATTTCGGTCTTTTGCGTCTTGTATCATAGCTTCAATTACAGGTTTAATATCTCCGCTGCCGGCAGGGTATGAATATATATAAATTGGTTTAGTACATTGAACAACAAGAAAATCATTCATTCTTGCAACCTTTACATTATAAACCGCTCTCCAATTAAAGCTGTTTGAAAAACAATATTCACATGCACGAGCATTGCTTTTTGCAAAAAGCTGTTGCATCCATTCTTTATCCTGAATAGTAATATCTTTAAAGTCCGTAAAAATTCCTCCGTTTTTTGCGTTTTGAATTATCTGCATATTAGGTTATATTAAAAAGCACCTCAGTGATTTCTTAATATAAGAACTTCACACGAGAACCTTTTGTACAATATCCCAAATTTTCTCAGATATTTCATATGCGTTTAATGCCTTGCTGCCATCAGTACATTTTACGATATGCCAACCGCATTTTTCAGCAGCAAGCAAAGCGGTATGGCGGCATTGTTTCATGTACTCAAAATCCGCTTCATGGATATCCATTCTTGCGGTATTTCCTTTGTATCGTTTTTGTATTAATTCTCTTGCAATTTCCGGTTCCATATCCATATACAATACAAGGTCGGGACGTGGAAGCTCCATTCGGTCATATTCCAAATCCTCCAACCAATTGATATATTCATCTTGTTCTTCGTTTGGAAGCTTACTGCCTTGATGTACTATATTAGAAGTTGTATAACGGTCGGCAACAATATTAGTACCATCATCAAATTGTTTTTTGTAATACATATTGAAGGTTGCATAACGGTCTACGCTGTAAAAAGTAGACGCCGCAAAAACATTGACCTGATTAATGTTACCCATCTTGCCTGCAAGATACATTTTTACCAATGCTGAAGAATTATCTTCATAATTTGGAAAAGATATTTTTATTGCAGGTATTTTGGTTTCCTTTAAACGGTCATAAAGAAATTGTGCTTGTGTAGCTTTTCCGCTGCCGTCAAGCCCTTCAATTACAATAAGTTTACCTTTCATAATTGTCCCTTCAATTCTTTAAAAAAGTTGCGTACTTCATTTATTTTACCGCAGGTCATTTTACCTTCACTGCAAGCACCTCTTACGCAAGCGGGTCCGGCTGTAGCAAACAGGTCGGGTGCAACTTTATAAACTTCTTGCAGCATCAATACAGCAGCTTGTCTTATTTCCCATTGTGCACGATTACAGCAACGTAAAGTGAAAAAGTTCATCAAGCTTCTTGCATTCATTGTGACCACCATTTTAGTTTCGCAAGCATTCGGCAAAACAAAACGAGCATCTTCAATAGATTTTTTTTCTGCATTTTTTGTTGCAGTTTTTTCATCTGTACCATTTGCAATCATAGCTTGTTTATTTTGTTCGGTTAAAATGTCGGTTATTTTAGCATAACTTTGTTCTGCTTGCTTCATGGTATCCATATAAATGGCAAGTGCGTCGGGATTTTGCTTGATTTGAGGCGGTATAATAAATTCAAACTGTTTTTCACGCACATATCTTTGACTTTGCACACTGTATGAAGCAATACGATGACGAGTTATCTGTGCAAGAAACGAACGTGAAACACCTTCAATACCAAAAGTAAAGCTTGCGTGTTCAATCGGGCTTTCGTGGCCTATCTCACCGAGCATTGCAACAAAGTCTGCAGATTTTTCATCGTCCAAGCCCTGCATAAGAGTGTCAATTCCGCTTGAACTGTAACAAAGCTTTGCAGCAGCAGCTACCAATGTTTGAGGCTGAGGTGTATGCCCCAGCAAGGTTACTTTTACCATAATGTTTCTATCCTCCGGTATTATTGTTTTGTGTGATTTAGGGTTTGCCAATACAAGGCAGCTTTATGTATATGAGGCACCGCAGATGGGCGGCGAAGCCGCCCATCTTGCCGCTTTGCGGCAATTGCTGCTGCCCCTCTGCACCGCAGAGGGGCAGCAGCACAGCGGTGCCATAGGCAAAAATCCGGCAGAGGCGAAAAAAAGAGAAATACACACTTATAAATTACAGTATAACACAAAGTGAAAAAAATTTGAACCGTTAAACAAAAAAAGAACAGGCAAAAGCCTGCTCTTTAATCATGCTTATTTAATCATCACATTCCAAATCATTTAATCGTGGAGGGAAAAAGTCACTGGTAGGGAACTTAATTTTGCGGAACATTTCACAAGGGTCACCTGTGGTTGTAATACTTTCTTTGTCGGGAACACAATAATCATAAACCGGTATCATCATTTGTACTCGGCGTTCAAGCTGTACAATAGTAAATAAACCTAAGGTTACAACTACAATTTTACTGGGGATACAAGGACAGAATGTGCCGTCGATTTCCTCACATATGTGAGATGGGAAACCGGGCATAGGGTCACATTCACCACGAAATTCAAGTAACCTACAGCTAAGTACAATAGGGTCAACTACTTGAACTGTAGCGGTAGGGTTAGCACTGTTACGGTGACCGGGACAATCTTTTTGTTCGGTTGAAGAAAATACCCTTACACTGCCTTCACTGCCAAAAAGAATTACTTTTTTGGAAAAAGTTGCAATTCCCTTAACTGAAACACCCTGTGAAGTTGCACAAGTACTGGCAATAATGTCTAAAATGAAAAAGAAAGTAATGTCCACACTGTAAAATCCCTTGTTAAACGGTACAGATTCCACATCTAAGTATACGCTCGCAACCTTTGCATGCTTACATTTAACACCGAGTGCCTGGTCAATTATTCTTTGTCCGACGTCTGTAAAATGCACCTGTAAATTTTCGACGCAATCTTTATCGCTACAACTATCAAATATTCTGCCTGCGTCAATACAGACGGCTTCTTTAAAACATCCGTGGTCATGGGGGTTAGTGTTACAGTTTATTTCTGACATAAATAAGTATCCTCCATTCTGCCAATTGGCAATAGCTGAAATGAGTTTGCACACGCTTAGTATTAGTTTATGAGGATATTGAAAAAATGTTACCCACAGTAAGCGTAATAAAAAAATTAAAAATTACAGTTGACAAAGCAAAGTAAAAAGGATATAATATTTGAAGCTGTTAAAAGTACCAAAGACAGCAGGTGTTTATTTTAAACATAATGGGGTAAACCCGCCTGCCGAGGGAAAAAACCAATTTTGCATTTTACGTTAATAAATGTATTTTATGGGTTGTTTTCATCGGTTTAGGTGAAAACAACCCTTTTTGTTATATCTGATGAAAATCAGACTTTGAGATGTAAAGGTTACATCAACTACTTTGGGAGGTGAATCAATTTGGCAAGTGAAAAGATTTTACTCGGTAAACAACAATGTGTTACTGAGCTAAACAGCAAAATTGCAAACTCTGTTGCAGGTGTCCTTGTAGATTATAAGGGTATTACAGTTGCCGACGACACAAAACTTCGTAAAGAACTGCGTGAAGCCGGAGTTGACTATAAGGTTGTAAAGAACACTCTTCTTCATCGTGCATTAGATGGCACAGGCTATGAAGCTCTTGGAGAACATCTTTCCAACACAACAGCTTTTGCTATGAGTACAGAAGATCCGATTGCGGCAGCAAAAATCCTCAGCAAATATGCTGAAGGCTCAAAAGGTAAATTCAGTCTTAAAGGTGGCTACATCGAAGGCGATGTCCTTGATGAAGCAGGTCTTAAAAGAATTGCAGTACTTCCAAACAGAGAAGGCTTGCTTTCTATGTTGCTTAGTGCTCTTAATGGAAATATCCGTGGCCTTGCTGTTGCACTTAATGCAATCGCAGAACAAAAAACCGAACAAGCCGGTGCATAATTGCTGTGCACACAAAAAAATAATTTTATGAAATACTAGGAGGTAAGCTTATTATGGCTTCTGAAAAAATTACTAAATTTGTAGAAGAAATTAAAACTTTAACCGTTCTTGAATTAGCTGATCTTGTAAAGGCTATTGAAGAAGAATTTGGCGTATCCGCTGCTGCTCCTGTAATGGTTGCAGGTGCAGGTGCTGCTGCTGCTCCCGCTGCTGAAGAAAAAACAGAATTTGATGTTATTCTTACAAGTGCAGGCGGAAGCAAAATGGGCGTTATCAAGATCGTTAAAGAAGTTACAGGTCTTGGTTTGAAAGAAGCTAAAGAAGTTGTTGACAACTGTCCTAAGCCTCTTAAAGAAGGTATTGGCAAAGCTGAAGCTGATGAACTCAAAGCTAAACTTGAAGAAGCCGGCGCAAGCGTTGAAATTAAATAATTTCACATTATATGCGGCTTATTAGCCACATATATAAACTAAAGCGTCTTGCCATTGGTAGGAAACTTTAAAAGTTCAAGCGGCATAAAACAGCATAACAGAAATACAATTGTGTTTCTGTTATCTGTTTATCCGAATAAAAAGGTGTCCTGTCAAGCAGTTTTTTTGCTTGGTAGGGCACCTTTTTGCTTTTGCTTATTTTGCTTAATCCCATCGCCGGTTTGCACTACGGGGCGGCACAAGTAAGGGCGACCTTCGGTCGCCCTTGCGGCGGCGAAGCCGCCGGCGGCATTTATGCCGCCTTGTGCCGCCCCGTCTGCCGCAGAGAGATAATTAAAAACACCTCGGAAAGGAGAACTTTGTTTTTAAGTAAACAAAGATATATAATATATGAGTATAAATATTCCTACAGTATTTTTATGGCTGATGATTTATAGTTTTATTGGGTGGGTATATGAATCCACATTATGTTCAATTACAGGAAAAAAATTAGTTAACAGAGGGTTCTTAAATGGTCCTATATGTCCGATTTATGGATTTGGAGCAGTGGTAGTTATCTTTTGCTTTCAAGGTTCGGCAGCAAATGGTAATATAATTGCACTTTTTCTTTCAAGTGCAGTTTTGACCTGCATTTTGGAATACTTTACATCATGGGCAATGGAAAAATTATTTCAAACCAGATGGTGGGATTATTCAGAACATAGGTTTCAATTAAATGGACGGGTATGTTTATTAGGTGCTGTAGCTTTTGGAACCATGTCAGTAATTTTATTGAAGATTGTACACCCAATTGTTGCAGGTTTAGTGGAAGCAATACCTTTGTTTTGGCGTAACATGACATTTTTATTATTACTGTCTTTGGTAATTGCAGATATGACAGTTACAATTAAGAGTATTTTGTCATTGAATAATAAACTGCAAGAAATTCAAGATGCTATTAATATGGAAAAAGAAAAACATGAACGACATCTTGAAAAGATTAAAAATGAATTGCAAGAACGTAATGAAGAACTTAAAAACACTTTAAATGAATACAGTTTTGCATTGCATTTACCATACTCGGAACGTAAAGAATGGTTGCTTGAAAAATTCAATCACAGTGAGTTTTTTTCCGAAAAAATTGCTCATTTAATAGAACAGAAAAAATATAATGAACAAAGATTATTAAACGCATTTCCAAGAATGAAATCAATGGAAAACAATGATGCATTAAGTAGTTTAAAAATTAAACACAGAACACCAAGAAAATAAAAATAATCAGATATGTTTAAGTGAAATAATTATTCTTACAATAAAACTTGATGCAGTAAAGATACAACAAAGAAAAAATGCAGCGGCATATTCCCATGGAATAAAGCTGACGGTAATGATTAACAATGCAAGCATAGAGCGTAAGATAAGAACCTTTTTTGTACCGTTATCACAGCTTAAAGATGCAGAATGAGCAAATTTACCCTCCATAATTATAAGTACAATAAGTAAGATATATAATATAATATTTAACAGCCCAAACAAACTGCTTGTTAATTCAAAAGCTATTCCATTAATTGGCGGTATTGCAAAAAGTGTTATTACAATTGCGGTAAGCAACAAGATATATTTCAAAAATTTATTCATAGATTTATTCCTTTCATGGTATGGGCTAAAGGTTAAAACAGAACCCATATATTAAATTTACTGCATAAGTATATCACAGCAAACAATCAAATGCGAATAATAAAAAAAGTTTCTTTGGATTGTTTATTTGAGAAGGTGTTTACCGACCGCCCTCGGGCGGCACAATCATGCCCAACCAAAATGGTTGGGCATGGGGCGGCGAAGCCGCCCGGCGGTCGTTGACCGCATTGTGCCGCCCGAGGGGCGGGAGTTAATCTTTAAGGCAATTATAAAGGATTAAAAATGTAAGAATAATATTAAGAAGCAGAGGTAAAGTAGTTGAATAAAACAGTATTGATTACAGGTGCATCACGAGGAATTGGTAAAGCGGCGGCTATAGCTTTTGGAGAAGCAGGGTATAATGTTGCGGTAAATTTTAATGCTTCGGGAGAAAAAGCGGAACAGCTTGTGAAAGAATTACAAGAAAACGGAGTTAATTCATTTGCATTTAAAGCAAATGTTGCAGATCGAGAAGAAGTAAATGTGATGGTTAATGAAGTGATATCAACATTTGGAAAGCTTGATATATTGATAAATAATGCCGCTATAGCACAACAAAAACTTTTTACAGAGATAACTGAAGATGATTGGGACACAATGTTTAATGTCAATATTAAAGGTATGTTTAATGTAACACAAGCGGTGGTATCAAATATGATACATCATCATCAAGGTAAAATTATAAATATATCATCAATGTGGGGTATAACCGGTGCAAGCTGTGAGGTGCATTATTCTGCGGCTAAAGGTGCAGTTATAGCTTTTACCAAAGCATTAGCTAAAGAACTGGGTCCCTCACAAATACAGGTGAATTGTATAGCACCCGGAGTAATTGATACTGAAATGAACTCAAATCTTGATGTTCAAACAAAAGACATATTAATAGAAGAAACTCCCTTGGGCAGACTTGGTACCCCACAGGATATTGCTAATTTAGCAGTCTTTTTAGCTTCATCAAAAGCTGATTTTATTACAGGTCAAATTATAAGCTCAAATGGTGGAATATTAATTTAATTTTTTGACAATAGTGTTGCATCGTGATAAAATATACACTTAACAGGCTTACTGTTGCAGCTTGGGCGGCACAATTACGCAAAACCTACGGTTTTGCGTATGCGGCGAAGCCGCAACGGCGTATACGCCGTATTGTGCCGCCCAAGGCGAAGCACGGAAATTTATTATTAAAAAAAGCATATAAACACAAAACAGGAGGAAAAAAGAAGATGTCGGTAAAAACAAGAAAAGTGGTAATTATAGGGGTAGGTAATGTAGGTGTTCATTGTGGATTAAGTCTTGCATTTATGGGTCAGGCTGATGAAATTGTATTTATTGATATGGATAAACCAAAAGCAGTTTCACAAGCAATGGATTTAGATGATGCAGTATCATTTTTACCACAAAGAGTAAAAATTAAAAGCGGAGAATATGATGAATGTTCAAATGCAGATATTGTTGTTATTACAGCAGGTCGTGCAAGACGTCCGGGAGAAACTCGTACAGATATGATGTCAGGTTGTATAAGAGTTATGAATACAATTGTAGAACCGATTATTGCAAGTGGTTTTAATGGTATATTAATTAATATTTCAAACCCGGCAGATATTATCACAGATTATATTGCAAAGAAGATGAATTTTCCTAAAAATAAAGTTATTTGTACAGGAACTTCTCTTGACAGTGGTAGATTGCTTAGATTTTTATCTAATCAAACAGGTGTAGACCGTAATAGTATTCACGCATATGTTATGGGTGAACATGGTGAAAGTGAAATGATACCATATTCTAATATTACTTTTGGTGGTAAAAAACTGCTTGATTTAATGAAAGAATATCCTGATACCTATGGTAAACTTGATTTACCGCAAATAGCAAACGATGTAAAAACTGCAGGACAAGATATTATTAAAGGTAAAGGTTGTACTGAATTTGGTATTGGTATGGCATTATGTGATTTAGTTAAAGCTATTTTCCATGATGAAAAACGTATACTTCCTGTTTCTGTTTATCTTGATGGTGAATATGGACAAAAAGGTGTATATGCAGGTGTACCTGTAATTATTGGTAAAGATGGAGCAGAAGAAGTTATTGAAATTGAAATGACCACAGAAGAAAAAGCATTATTTGATAAATCTTGTGATGCAATGCGTGGATATATTGAGATTGCTGATGCACAGTTAGCTGCAAAATAATAAATAACCAAGGAATGATGTACGGTGGCAAATTACCGAATTGGATTTTACGTTTGGTGTTGTGCTTAAAAATAATACCTTGTGAATATAATTTGATGATACCTACACTGTACGTTTCTTCCTTTTCCGCCCAATTCTACCGGTTTGCAGTTCTGCCCCGCAGGCGGAGGATTTGCCCATTCGGGCAAATCCTCCGATTGCCACTTTGTGGCAATGCACAGAGAAATTCGGCAGCTGCCGAATTTCTCTGTTGCCTGCGGGGCAGATACTATGAGTCTTACAATAGAATAGAGAAACAATTTAGAGAACTGTCACAAAATCAATGTGACAGTTCTCTTTTTATTTAGTGATATATTTTTAGTATTAAATAGTTTTCAGTATTGTGTATTAAAAGGTAGTGTGCTATAATAGGTATTAAAGGAGGGGAGAAATGAATACACAATTTCGTAAAGGTGTCATAGAAATGTGCATACTTGCCCTTATAGAACGCCGAGATATGTATGGATATGAAATCGTACAAAGTATAGCTACTTATACCGAGATAAATGAAGGAACAGTCTACCCAATTTTACGAAGACTGACAATAGAAGAATACTGTGTTACATATTTAAAAGAAAGTACAGTGGGGCCGGCAAGAAAATATTATCATATGACAGAAAAAGGTAAAGGCTATCTCAGTTCATTAAAATTAGATTGGATAGACTTTTCAAAAATGGTAAATGAGATTTTACTGGGTTAAATTCCCAAAAGAAAGAAGGGATTATTAGGTGGATAAAGAACAATATTTACAAAAACTGGAAAGCTGTTTAAAAAAATATCTTAGTAAAGCGGAGATAACCGATATTTTAAGTGATTACGGTGAATTTTTTGAAGAAGGCAGGCGACAGAATAAAAGTGATATTGAAATTTCAGCAAAACTTGGAAGTCCGGAAATTATTGCACAACAATTTATAGAAGAAAGCGGAATTGATAAAGGTGCAAAATTTGCTGAAGATATGGACGAAATAAAAGAAAAAACAGCAAAAGGTTTTGATGCCGCAGCTAAAGGTATAGGTAATGTTGCAAATAATATCAAAGAAAAAACAAAGAATTTTCATGGGGTAAATTGGTTAGGGAGATTTGTAAATTGGGTGTTTGGAACCGCTTGCAAGATGTGTAAATTTCTTTTTGTAGCAGTTGTGGCGGTTATAATATTATGTTTACTTGCAATGTTTTTACTTTTTCTTGCCACAAGTATAATAACCTTTTTTACAATAGGAATAGCAGGCTTGATTATATCAGCAGTAATAGTAGGTTTTTGTTCACCGTTTATAACGGTTGTTGGAATATTTGCATCAATATTTTCTCTTGCATTGGCAGGGTTATTTCTTTTACTTACAATTTTTATTATTATGCAATGTGTAAAAGGGTTAAAATCATCATTAAAAATAACAACAACAAAAGGTACAGAAGAAAAATATATTGGTGTGGAGGTGAGTGATAAT
Source organism: Oscillospiraceae bacterium (assembly GCA_036654595.1). Taxonomy (GTDB): domain Bacteria; phylum Bacillota; class Clostridia; order Oscillospirales; family Ruminococcaceae; genus RGIG7389. The sequence goes on from JAVVRS010000006.1 coordinate 12,914, forward strand.
GTATAAGAAAGTCGCAATAGTACTTTCTATCGTTTTGCTTATAAGCTTTGTTGGAATGTTGGTATTTTTACCGATAAGCATTAAAGATTCAATTAATAGGTTTGATACATTGGTTAAAGATACAAAAATCACTACAACCACATCATATC
>JAVVRS010000007.1:0-4097 GCA_036654595.1 Oscillospiraceae bacterium
TTTCAAAAAATCATAGGTTTTAAGGGCAAAGCCCTTAAACGTTCACCGCAGTGAATGGAACACCATATCCTTTAAGCGTATTTTCTTTGGTTCTTTCTTTTACAAGAAAAAAGAAAGAATGAGAGAGCAGCACAATTTGATTGGAGGTAATAAAAAATGGCAAGTAGAAATAATAAAATTTCAATAAAGAAGTTAGAAAATTTTTTGAAAAAAAATAAGCATAATAAATGGATAATGGGACTGGCAGCAGTTGTAATGTTGGGAGCAATAATAGTAACAGCCGGTGAAGCACTTAATATTGATGCAATACCAAGCTGGACCACTGTTTTGGAAACCGCAGATACAGTGCTTTATGGGGAAACAAGTGAAACTACAAGCGATTTAAAGGAAATACCCGAGGGTGATACAGTAACGGTAACGGTGCTTGATGTTGGGCAAGGTGACAGTATTCTTATACGCACGCCTGAACAAAATGTTTTGATTGATGCATCATTGCCCGAAGAAGGTGATAATGTTGTAAAACATCTTAAAGATGAGGGAATAAACAACCTTGATTTAGTAATAATGACACACCCTCATGCTGACCATATAGGTGGTATGCAAAAAGTATTTGATAACATAACGGTAGATAAAGTAATTATGTCACCGCAATCACATACTACTAATATGTATAAAAAACTGCTTACAACAATTAAAACCAAAAAAATTGCAAGCAGTACAGCAAAACCGGGTACGGTACTTGAACTGGGTGGCGGAGCTACTTTAACTATATTGGGACCTGTACAAAAGTTTGATGACCTTAATGATGCATCGGTTATAAGCAAATTACAATATGGAGAAACAGGTTTTCTGTTTAGCGGTGATGCTGAAAAAACTGCTGAAGAAGCATTGCTTGCTAAAAATCCTAATTTAGATGTAGATGTAATGGTAGCCGGACATCATGGAAGCAGAACCTCTACAAGCGGAAAATATTTTGCAGCGGCAAGCCCTGAATTTATTGCAATTTCTTGTGGTAAAGATAATGATTATGGACACCCACACAAAGAAACATTAGAGCGTATTAAAGATTGTACTGTAAATCGTACCGACCTTGAAGGGGATATTACCTATGTAAGTGATGGAAATGAAATTTATGTAACAACAGAGAACTAAGCATAAAAATACAAATCCAAATTACTATATTAATATGCGGTGAATTTTTTGCAGCGGCTGCCGGGGCGGCACAATGCGGCACTTTGTGCCGCCGGCGGCGAGCCGAATGGCCGCCGCTGCAAGGGCAACCGAAGGTTGCCCTTGATTGTGCCGCCCGGGGCGGCCGCTTTATCTGTTTTCTATCAACGAGAGGAGGTCAAAACCAATGAATGAATATATAGTAGACCACATTGAAGAAGATATTGCCATATGTGAAGCATTAGATGGTAGTTTTGTAAAGATTGCAGTAAAAAATCTCCCAACCGAAGTACGGGAGGGAGATGTCTTAAATGAACTTGATGGGGTATACATTATAAATTATGAGGAAACACAAAGCCGTAAAGAATATGCGGACAGTTTACTGAAAGATTTATGTGATTAGAAAATACTTTATTTATTTTTAGGTTCAAGCTTTGTTTTGTTACCTTTTTCATCAACAATTGTAATGTTATCAAGCTGTCCTTTTAAACTGCCACGGAAAGCTGCAATGTATTCTTCACGCAGCTTTTTTTGTAACAGCTTTTCTTCAGTGGTAAGGCCTTGTACGGTACGGGATTTTACAGCTAATTCATTAATTTTGGTTATACGTTCATCGGTCATGTATTAATCGCTCCTTTAAAATTACAGTGTTTTAATGCTATACTACACACAGGCGGTTATAGTGGGACTTAGTCTTTTATTAAAGTAATACAAGTAAAATATACAAAGGTTGTATTGCTTTAATTAATATTGTATAATCATTTCAAGTGATAAGCAAGAGTTTACAGTAAGTTCTTTAGAAAGGAATGTTTTTTAATGAACCCTCCCCAATATATTATGGCATTAGATCAAGGAACAAGCAGTTCAAGAGCCATTTTATTTGACCATGAACAAAACATAGTAGCAATTGCACAAAAAGAATTTGAACAAATATTCCCTCAGCCGGGCTGGGTAGAACATGACCCAATGGAAATTTATACCAGTCAGATTAAGGTGATACAGGAAGCAATAGCTCAACAAAATATTAATCCAAATTCAATTTGCGCAGTAGGTATAACCAATCAACGAGAAACAACAATATTATGGGATAAAGCAACAGGTGAGCCTGTATATAATGCAATAGTATGGCAATGCAGACGTACAGCAGATATTTGTGAAAAATTGAAAGCTGATGGATTTGCAGAAATAATAAAAGAAAAAACAGGATTAATAATAGACGCATATTTTTCGGCAACAAAAATTAAATGGATATTGGATAATGTAGAAGGTGTTAGAGAACGTGCCGAAAAAGGTGAAATATTATTTGGTACGGTAGATACTTGGCTTGTTTGGAAATTTACAGGCGGTAAAGTTCATGCTACAGATTATACCAATGCTTCACGAACAATGTTGTATAATATTAATACCTTGGAATGGGATAAAGAAATTCTTGAAAAATTAGATATACCTTATTGTATGTTGCCTGAGGTGAAAAATTCAAGTGATGATTATGGGACTATAGCTATAAATGCTTGCGAAGTACCAATAAGAGGAGTTGCAGGGGACCAACAAGCAGCATTATTCGGACAAGCTTGTTTTGAATACGGTGATGTAAAAAATACATATGGTACAGGTTGCTTTTTATTGATGAATACAGGTCATAAGCTTGTAAGAAGTGAAAATAATTTGATTACCACTATAGCTATAGGTATAAATAATGAAGTACAGTATGCACTGGAAGGCAGTGTGTTTGTTGGTGGTGCCGTTATACAATGGCTTTGTGAACAGATGGAATTTATACATCATTCACGAGAAGCACAAACTATTGCACAAAAAGCAGGCAGTAACGGTGGAATATATTTAGTACCTGCATTTACCGGATTAGGTGCTCCATATTGGGATATGTATGCAAGAGGTGTAATTATTGGAATAACTCGTGGTACAACAAAAGAACATATCGTTCGTGCCGCAGAAGAATCTATTGCATATCAAACCGCAGATTTACTTGCAGCTATGGCAAAGGACAGCGGAGTTACATTGCGTGAATTGCGTGCAGATGGCGGTGCCAGTAGGGATAGCTTTTTAATGCAGTTTCAATCCGATATTATTGGTATACCTATTCGCAGACCTATGATTAAAGAAACCACTGCCTTGGGTGTAGCATATCTTGCAGGTTTATATACAGGTTTTTGGAAAGATAAAGATGAGATAAAAAGCTATTGGAAGATTAAAAAAGAATACAGACCGGAAATGGAACAAGAGGAAAAAGAGCGGTTACTGCATTATTGGCATAAAGCGGTTACTGCCTGTATGGGTTGGGAGAACCGATAAACCACAGCCGACAGGGTAAAGCCAAAGTCGGGGCGGCACAATCAAGGGCAACCTTAGAAGGTTGCCCTTGAGGCGGCGAAGCCGCCTGCGGCATTTATGCCGCATTGTGCCGCCCCGAACGTGACAAATGCAAAATCTACGAGCGGAAGGCTTGCCTAAGCACAGCCCCAAGTGGGAAAAATACCCATTTGATTATCTGTTATGTACAGTTTTTGGCAATAACTACTTGACAATAAGCTTAATTCACCCTAAACTGTTTTATAGTACATTTGTAATATCCCCACAACTACTAGTGGGTAATTTTAAGGAGGAAGAAAAACTCATGAAAAAAATATTAACAGCATTGCTTGCAGCAACAATGGTACTGTCAATGACAGCTTGTGGTGCAAAGAAAGAAACACCTGCAGAAAAACCTGCGGAAACTGCACCAACAGAAACGCCTGCAGAAACTAAACCAACCGAAGGCGGAACATTTACCGTAGGTATGGAATGTAATTATGCACCATTTAACTGGACACAAGTAGATAAAACAGAAACAACAGTATCACTTGGCGGAGCCGGTGAAGCTGATGGATATGATGTAATGGTAGCAAAATATCTTGCAGATAAAATGGGTA
>JAVVRS010000007.1:4197-12857 GCA_036654595.1 Oscillospiraceae bacterium
GAAGCTGATGGATATGATGTAATGGTAGCAAAATATCTTGCAGATAAAATGGGTAAAGAACTTGTAATTAAAAAAGTTGAATGGACAGGACTTGAACCTGCACTTAATGCAGGGGAAATTGATGCTATAATTGCAGGTATGACAGATACACCTGAAAGACGTCAAAATGCTGACTTTACAACACCATATTATGAATCTGATATGGTAATGATTGTTCGTGCAGATGACCCGCTTAAAGATGCTAAAACACTTGAAGATTTTAAAGGTAAAAATGTACTCGGACAAATCAATACAATGTATGATGAAGTTATTGACCAAATTCCGGAAGTAAAACACGCAGTACCTTTAGCATCATATCCATTAATGGTAGTTTCTTTGCAAAGTAAAGATGCTGATGGTATTACAGCAGAACTTCCTGTAGCTCGTGGCGTTGTAGCAAGTAACCCTGATCTTGCAATTGTTACATTTGAGAAAGGAAAAGGCTTTGAAGCTGATACATCTGTATCAATTGCAGTTAAAAAAGGCAATACCGAACTTAAAGATGCACTGCAAAAAGCTTTAGATACACTGCCACAAGACCAACGCTTGGATTGGATGGGTGCAGCTGTTGAACGTCAGCCTGCAACTAAATAATGAATTTATTATTGGCAGCCGCAGAAGGTAATATGTTTACCAAAGCGGTAGAAATCGCAATAAAATATCGCAGTTTATTTTGGCATGGTATAAAAGTAACCTTGCTTGTAGCACTTACAGGTACTGTAATTGGTTTGGCATTAGGTTTGGTTGTAGGTGGCTTGCGTGCTATTAAAGCTGAACCCCGTGATAATCCTTTTGTAAAATTCATTAAAAAAGCATATGCAATTTTAAGTGCTGTTTATATTGAATTTTTCAGAGGAACACCTATGATAGTACAAGCAGTATTCTTATATTATGGTTTAAAACCAATGTTGGGCTGGACACCTATACCTGCCGGTATAGTAATCGTATCTATCAATACAGGTGCATATATGGCGGAAATTATTCGTGCAGGTATACAATCTGTAGATAAGGGCCAGATTGAAGCAGCAAGAAGTATTGGTATGACAGCTACACAAACTATGATGAATATTGTTATTCCTCAAGCTATTAAAAATGCGTTCCCATCAATAGGTAATGAATTTGTTGTAAATATTAAAGATAGTTCGGTTCTTAACGTAATCTCCGTTACTGAGCTGTATTTCCAATCCAATTCTATTGCAGGTAGTATGTTTATGTTTAAAGAAACATTTCTTGTTACTTGTGTAATTTATCTTGTGCTTACATTTACTACAACAAGAATTTTATATGTACTTGAAAAACGTATGAGTGTACCAAAATCAAGTTTCCCTGCTTCACAAACCGTTAATCAAAACAATATGCTGTAAGGAGGTTTTTTATTATGGAAAATATTATCACAATTAAAAATCTCAAGAAAAGCTTTGGTTCACTGGAAGTGCTTAAAAATATTCAGTTCAACGTGGGTAAAAGTGAGGTAATTTGTTTAATTGGTTCTTCGGGTAGCGGTAAATCTACTTTGTTACGTTGTATTAATGTGCTTGAAATACCTGAAGATGGTGAAATATTGCTTCATGGTAAAGATATCTTAAAAGGTCATCTTGATGTTAATAAACATAGAGCTACAGTTGGTATGGTGTTTCAGTCATTCAATTTGTTCAGTAATATGAATGTTCTTAAAAATTGTATGATTGGTCAGATGAAAGTGCTTAAACGTGCAGCACCCGAAAGCGAAAAAACAGCAAAAGAATATTTGGAAAAAGTAGGTATGCTGCAATTCGCAACGGCAATGCCGGAACAACTTTCAGGCGGACAAAAACAACGTGTTGCTATAGCGAGAGCTTTGTGTATGAATCCTGAAGTCCTTTTGTTTGATGAACCTACTTCTGCACTTGACCCTGAAATGGTCGGTGATGTGTTAGAGGTTATGAAAAATCTTGCTAAAGAAGGGCTTACCATGATTGTAGTTACACATGAAATGGGTTTCGCAAGAGAAGTAGCTACTCGTGTTGCTTTTATGGATAAAGGTATAATTGTGGAAGAAAATTCTCCCGATGTATTATTTACTAATCCAACTCATGAGCGTACCAAAGAATTTCTTGCAAGATATATTCAAGCCTAACCCACTAGGTGAACCCCGGCGAACCGCCGGACGTTATGACCGCACGAGATAACTCCCTCCGTCACTGCGGTGACACCTCCCTCAATGAGGGAGGCTGGAGGGGCGGCACAAGCAAGGGCGACCCACTCGTGGGTCGCCCTTGTGGGCGGCTGCCGTGAGGCAGCCGCCTGCGGTGCTTTGCACCGCCTTGTGCCGCCCCACTTGACCGAGAATTGCTGGCAATAATACAATAAAATCAAAGAAAAACAGAGGCTTATTAGCCTCTGTTTTTTTTAGTTAATTTTTTATGTAGAAAATTTTATTTACCTTTAGATAAATTTCTAATCTGTGCAACTGTTGGCATATGTGAGTTTACACCACCATCTGCATTGATTAACTGTCCATTAATAAAACTGCTTTCATCAGAAGCAAAGAATAATGCTAAATTACCGATATCTTCAGGTTTACCTTGTCTTGGTACTGAAATATTATCCATAAATATATCTTTTAAAAATTGCGGAACTTTAGCTTCATTTTCAGGTGTAAGAATTAGACCCGGTCTAATACAATTACATCTGATATTCATTTTGCCATATTGAGTGGCAGTAGATTGTGTTAATAAATTAATACCTGCTTTTGCTGCTGCATAAGCTGCTGAACCCATTTCGGAACCAACTGCTGAACATGAACCGATATTAATAATTGAACCACCACCATTTGCACGCATATGAGGTAAAGCATATTTAGTTGCTACAAATGTACTTCTTAAATCACTTTCCATGATAGCGTCCCACATTTCAATAGTTACATCTTCAACGGGACCATCTTTTAAGCTAACATTAGCGGCATTATTTACCAATACATCAATTTTTCCATATTTTGCAACGACGCCATCAATTAAATCTTTGATTGTATCAGGCTTTGTTACATCAGAATACATATAAGCGGCTTCTCCGCCGGCGGAAACAATTTCATTAACAACAACAGCACCTTTTTCTTCACGTCTGCCGGTAACTACTACCTTTGCACCATTCAGTGATAAAACTTTTGCTATACCTCTGCCGATACCACTTGTAGAACCTGTTACCAATGCAACTTTACCTTCCAGTCTTTTGCTTATCATATAGAAAACCTCCTTTAATTATTCAAGGGATTGATTGATACTTAACCAAGTAAAATACATTAGGGTTGTAAAGAAGGGGAAACCTAATAGCTTTATTAAACAAAAAGGCATCTTTACAGCACAAATAGACAAAATAAATAGTTTACCTCAACAGTTCCTTGTATATTATAGTAATAGTTTAGTACAATCACAGCGATTAGTCAATGCTTTTAGAGAATATTTTATTAAAACTTTAACAATGTTTTTTGTGTAAATATGCTAGTTTGTCGCAATCTCTAACCATTACAAATTTACAATTGCTTCATTGCCTTTTTCTTGAATTTACCTCTCTTGCGGTGCAAGCTGTAAATCTAAGCATAATAATAAGTATGATTAAAATACTTCCTGTTTTTTGCTTTTACATAGTATTAAACTCATATCCATTTTTGACAATGTTATATTTAAAAATACTCCCCTGAGCCGGAAAGTAAATTTGGGCGGCACAATCAAGGGCAAAAAACCGTCGGTTTTTTGCCCTTGCGGCGGCTAAAGCCGCCTGTGGCACGAAGTGCCACATTGTGCCGCCCTATCTGCAGCCCGAGCATAAGCTGCAAGCAGTAGGAGTTGCCGCAATACCTCCCAGTGCTGTTTCACGCAGTTCATAAGGCAGAGATTTGCCGACTCTGTACATGGCATCTACAATTTCATCAAATGGGATTATACCCATTACACCGCTGAGTGCTATCTCGGCACAAATAATAGCATTGCTTGCACCCATAGCATTACGTTTTTGACAAGGTGCTTCAACTAAGCCGCCTATTGGGTCACAAACTAAACCTAAAATATTAGAAATGGCATCAGCAGCAGCACTTAAAGCTTGCTCGGGTGAACCGCCAATCAATTCGGTAGCGGCGGCAGCTGCCATTGCACTTGCAGAACCGATTTCAGCCTGACACCCACCTTCGGCACCTGCTACAGTAGCATTGCGTGAAATGATATAACCGATAGCACCTGCAGAAAATAAAGCCATAATAATTTCATCATCTGAAAAGCCAAGTTCTTCCTGTAAAGCAAAAAATACGCCGGGTATTACGCCGGAAGAACCGGCTGTAGGTGCAGCAACAATTAAGCCCATAGAAGCATTTATTTCAAGTACACCCATAGAGTAGGCAACAGCTTTAGAGATAACCGAGCCGCAAATATTTCTTTCATCTAGGCGTAAGCCGTTAACCTTAGAGGCTTCACCACCAATTAAACCACCCATGGTTTTTACTTTTACAAATAAAGCATCATGTACTGCATTTCTCATAATTTCAAATGATTGATTCATTTTTTGCAGAGCTGCATTACGGGTAATTCCAAACAATTCGATTTCACGACGCAGCATGACTTCGCCAATTGTAATATTTTCTGTATGACAAAGCTTTAATAAATCTTTACCATTAGTAAATGTATATGACATTTGGTATTTACCTCCTTAAATTTGAATAAGAACTGTACTGTATATGCTTGTTGATTGTTCTATATCTGCAATTACAGCTTGAGGTATATCACCATCTGCTTCTATTATAGTATAAGCAATTGTACCTTTTTCCTCACGATACATTCTGGTAAATGCTATATTTACATTTTCTTTTGCAAAAGCAAGAGTTATATGTGCCAGAACTCCGGGGGTATCTTTTTGGCGTACCAACAATGTACTGTATTCACCGCTTAATTTTATATCAACACCATTTAATTGACGTATTACAGCTGCACCACCGCCAATAGATTCACCTCTTACAATAGTTGTACCCTCATCTTTTTTATCGGTATTAATAATTACATCAACTGTATTTGGGTGTAACCCTTTTATTTCGGTATTCGGTTCAAATGAAAATTCAATCCCTGCTTTTTGGGCATAAGAAAACGATTCTTTTATTCGTGGGTCATCTGTAGCAAAACCCAATATACCTCCTACCAAAGCTCTGTCTGTACCATGTCCCTTATAAGTTGCAGCAAATGAACCATATAATATGAATTTGACTGCTATTATTTTACCTTTAACGAGCTTACCTGCCAGTAATGATATCTTTAATGCACCTGCTGTATGTGAACTTGACGGACCTATCATGTTAGGACCGATTATATCGAATACACTTTGTTCTTTCATTTTTATCTCCTTTGTTTCGGCGAACCGCCGGTCGTTATGACCGCACGGGTACATGGTACAGGTTTGCAGTTTGCGTTTGTGCGGTAGTGGCGAAACTCCCTCGGTCACACTCCCTCCGTCACTGCGGTGACACCTCCCTCAGCGAGGGAGGCAGGGAGCAAACGACAGAGGGAGAAAAATTTCCGCAAGGCGTAAGTCGGGGCGGCACAATCAAGGGCAAACCTGCGGTTTGCCCTTGAAGCGGCTTCGCCGCCTGCGGTCATTGACCGCATTGTGCCGCCCCGCTGCAAACGTATAAAACCATTATAGGCAGAGTATACCACGCTCAAACATAAGTTGTCAAAGAGGTGTGCAAACAGGTAACTATATCCAAAATTATGGCGAAACTATAAACATTGTTAATATTCAACGGCATTGATTATTAATCTATTGCACTATTAATTTCTGTGTGTTACAATACACAAATGCAAACCCACTTTTTCAAGAAGATGTGCAAATTTTGCAAATTTTTATGCTGACATTTAGCAAATTGCACATAGAAATGTAACATTCTTTTGTTACACTAAAATATAGCAACGCTACATGATAGCGATAATTTTAATCAGTTTATACACAAGTAATTTTTACATAACAGGAGGTTTATCGGGTGGAAAAAAAATACAGAGTAATAAGCATTATAGTATGTCTTTCAATGATAGCAAGTATGGCGGTAGGCTGTGGGAAAAAAGCACCGACTGAATCAGCTATAGCAGCAAAGGTAATTGTGCAAACACAAACTCCGCAGATAGCAGATATTGCACTGAGTACCGAATTTACAGGTAGAATTGAACCTAATGAATCGGTCATGGTTCTTCCTAAAAGCGGCGGAGAGGTAATGGAGGTCAACTTTAAGGTGGGAGATACCGTCAATAAAGGCGATGTATTGTTCCGCATGGATTCAACCTACATAGAATTGCAAGCCGAAACTGCTCAGGCAGGCTATGACCTTGCAGTTGCACAAACAAATCAAGCATTAGGCAGTTCAATGGACCAAGCAATTTTACAAGCAAAATCAGCATATGAACAAGCACGAAATGGTTTTAAAACCGCAAGAGATAGCTTTGATGATTACGATGATACCTTTGATGATACCTTGCGTGGTATGAAAGCACAGGTTGAAATGGCAGGTCAAGGTGCAGATGCCGCTAAAGCAGCTTATGAAGCAGCAGTAGATAATGGTCTTCCTGCAAAAGATATTATGAAAGCTAAAGATGCGTATGAAATGGCACAAAGCCGTTATGATGCAGTCTATCAGTCATATAAAAACCTTGATGCAAATGATGATGCCAATGTAAAACAATTTGAAACAGGTAAAGACAATGCAAAACTCGGTCTGGATACAACAGCTGAAATGCTTGATTTAATACAAGGTAAATCCCGTGAAGAAGCTACTAAAATTGTTGAAGCTCAATTAAATCAAATCACTTCAAATATGAAGATGATTACTAAACAATTGGAAGATACTTTAGTACGTTCACCAATTTCGGGTGTTGTTGAAATGTGTGATATCACCGCACATAACATGGCAGATACACAAACACAAGCATTTTTAATCTCAAATAAATCGCTTATGACCACTAAATTTAATGTTTCTGCCGATGCAGTTACACAGATGGCTGTCGGTGACAGCATTACCGTTTCAAACGGACGCAAAGATTACAAAGGTACTATAACCGAAATTTCAACAATGGTAGGTGCTACAACAGGTCTGTTTCAAGTAAAAGCCAGCGTTGAAGATGCCGCTGACCTTTATACAGGTGTTACCGTTGTAATCAAAGCCGATACCGAAAAAGCAAAAAATGCACTTACCGTTCCGTTGCAAGCCGTTTATTATGATACAGGTAAGCCTTATGTATATATAATAAAAGATGACATTGCAACCAAAACCTATGTAACACTCGGTATTGATAACAACAAACAAGTTGAAGTTCTCAGTGGTATTTCTCCTAAAGATAAAATCGTTACTACTTGGGACGCTAAATTGATTGATGGTGCAAAGGTAGTTGATGCAACCAGCGTATCACAAAAAGCGACCGAAAAAAATCCGGTACCATTGACCAAAGAAGATGAAGAAGCTGCTAAAAAGGGTCAAAAATCTCCGTCTGCATTAACAAAAGCAGATGCGGCTACAGCAACTGATGGTATAGCTATACCTGCTGAAGCAGACGCACAAACAGATGAAATATCAAATACAGCCGAAACCAAACCTGTGACAGACGCTCCTGCGGCAGCACCGACACAGACTACCGACTCTGCTGCAAAAAATGAACAATAACGGGGAGTGTGACAGATGAATTTAACCAAACTTTCAATAAAACGTCCTGTTTCGGTATGTATCATCGTACTTGCACTTGTAGTATTCGGGATAGCTTCTATTATGGGTTCACCAATTGAACTTATTCCGGATATTGAAATGCCAATGATGATGGTTATGACTACATATCCGGGAGCAGGTCCCGAGGAAGTTGAGGACTTGGTAACACAACCTTTGGAAGATGCTGTTTCAACCTTGAACGGCTTGGACAAAGTAACCTCACAATCTCAGGAAAATGTTTCTATGATACTTCTTGAAATGGAATACGGTACCGATATGGACGTTGCACATATGGACTTGCAGAAAAAGTTAAGTATGTACACCGATGCCTTGCCGGATACCACTTCAACTCCTGTAATTATGGAAATGAGCATGGATTCCATGCCATCAATAACCTTGTCAGCCGAAGCGACAGGCGATATAAAGCTGCTTAATGTAATTAAAGAAGATATCTCTCCGGAACTTGAAAAGCTTTCCGGTGTTGCCACCGTAAATGTTATGGGTGGTAACGAAGATTATATCAGTGTTAAATTGATTGATGAAAAGATGAAGCAATATGGACTGGATATGATGAGTGTCATCAGTACCATTGAAACTTCCGACTTCTCAATTCCGGCGGGCGATTTGGACAGAGCGGATATCTCAATGATGGTTCGTGGCGGTGTTGATTATAAAACTACCGAAGCACTCAAAACACTGCCTATACGGCTGAAATCCGGAGATTTAATCCATCTGTCGGATATAGCTGATGTTAGCGAAACCACCAAAGAACCTACTTCTATCAGCCGTTACAACGGTTTTGATACCATTACATTGTCACTTACAAAACGTCAAAGCTCCTCAACCGTTGATGTGTGCCGTCAGGTGCGTGACACGGTAGAAATTTTGAATGCCAGTGACCTTGGTGTAAAGATGACCG
>JAVVRS010000008.1:0-11979 GCA_036654595.1 Oscillospiraceae bacterium
AGCACAAATTTAGGGTCAGCAATACGTGAACCCAAGCCTTGTGTTTCAGTCAATTCAAGCACTTTAACTTTGTCAATAACGCCTTCGTTTGTAAAGCCCATCATAACTTTGATTGTGCCGCCATAACCTTTAGCTTGTGTTGTAACAACGTAACCTGCATCATTGCCGGCTTTATATACGTCAATTACATCACCTTCGGCTTTATAGCCTTCTACGGGAGCAAAGTTTTCGCCTTTTGAAAGCACCTGGCTTCTTGTTTCATCAGCCATTTTTTGAGCGTTTTCAACAATTACCGGATTAGCTGTTGCATATGTAACGGAGAGAGCTCCGGTACATACTAAACAGATGATTGTAAGAACCAATGTTGGAATAACGAATTCTTTCATCATTTGTAAACACCTCCAAATGCCTTGGATCTGCACATTCTGTCAATGTGTGGATTGATGATATTCATAAGCAAAATTGCGAATGAAACGCCTTCCGGATAAGCACCGAATGCTCTGATAACCATTGTAATTACACCACAGCCAATACCAAAGATAAGTTTACCTTTTTCAGTGGTTGGAGATGTTGTGTAGTCAGTTGCCATAAAGATAGCACCAAGCATTACACCGCCGGACAGAATGTCATAGATTCCATTACGACCGAATACAAAAGAAAGAACAAATACAGTTGCAATAAATGCAACAGGGATTGTTGGTGTGATAACTTTTTTATAAACTAAGTAGCAGCCTCCGAGAAGAAGTGCAATTGCACAAACTTCACCCATTGAACCGCCGATACCGCCGTTAAAGAAACCGCCTTGAACGCCTGTAAGCAAAGATAATGCTGAAGGCATATTTGCCATATCGCCGGTTTTCATCATGCTGAGTGGTGTTGCACCGCCAACAGAACTTACGAATGAAGTCATTGGGCCTGAGAACGCCATCAATAGGAAGATACGACCTGCGATAGCAGGGTTTGCAAAGTTTTTACCAATACCGCCAAACAACTGTTTAACGATAATAATTGAGAATGCAGAACCAACGATTGCCATCCAAATTGGAAGGTTTGCAGGAAGGTTCATGGAAAGGATTAAACCGGTTACAACAGCACTTAAATCGCTTACTGTGCTCGGTTTTTTCATTGCTGCTCTATATGCGATTTCAAACAATGCACAGGAACCTGCACATACAACCATAAGTAATAACGCTCTTACACCAAAGATAAGGATAGATACTAACGCAGCAGGAATTAGGGCGATGAGAACATCACGCATAATTGACTGTGTGCTGTCTTTTGATCTAATATGTGGTGATGGAGCAACATACAATTTGTTAACCAAAATTATTCACCCCTAAATTATTTATTCTCTGCGGCTGCTTTTTTTTCAGCTTCGGCTTTTGCCTTTGCAGCAGCGGCTTTACTTGCAGCAACTACTACACCCTTAGCACGTTGAACTGTATATGTCAGATTACGTTTTGCAGGACAAATAAATGAACAGCAACCGCAGTTTAGACATAGTGCAGGTTTCAAAGCAATAAGTTCGTCAAGTCTGTTTGCTGCATAAGCCTTGTCAATTTGTGCAGGCATCAAGCTCATTGGGCAATGTCTTACGCATCTTCCGCAACGGATACAATCTGTTGGTTCAGAGTAGTCAAGTTCGCTTTCGCTGAGTGCAAGCAGACCATTACCACCTTTTTGAACAGGCAGTGAATCGTCAGGTTGTGCAACGCCCATCATTAAACCACCGGCAAGCAACTTTTTAGGTGTGCCTTTGTAACCGCCGCAAGCAGCAATCAAATCTCTGTAAGGAGTACCGATTGGTGCAATAACATTTTGTGGTTTAGTAACAGCAGTACCTGCAACTGTCATACATTTTTCTACTAAAGGCATACCTGTCTTTATGTAAGTACCAATTACAGCAACAGATGTTACGTTACTTAGTATACAGCCTACATGAGATGGTAATTGACCTTCTTTTACAACTCTGCCTGTGGTTTCAAAAATCGTAATTTTTTCGCCGCCCTTTGGATATACGGGTTCAAGCGGAGTAACATGAATTGTTGCATCATTTTCTGTGAGTTTTTGCAACTTTTCAATAGCTTTTGGTTTGTTGTTTTCAATAGCAATGTAAACATTGTTAATTTCCAAATACTTTTGAATAGTTTTGATACCTACTAAAATATCGTCCGAGCGATCCATCATTGTACGATAGTCACTTGTAAGATAAGGTTCACATTCGGCACCGTTAATAATCAAAGTATCAACTTCATCATTGTTCTTGATGTTATACTTTACATGAGCCGGGAAAGTTGCACCACCCAAGCCAACTAATCCGGATTCTTTCAAAGCATTGATAAACTCTGCTTTGTTTGTAACAGTAGGCGGTTTGATGTTTTCATCAACAACTTGCTTGCCGTCGGTTTCGATAATAACTGTATCAAGAGTCATCCCAATAAAGTTTAAAATCTTACCAAATCCAACAACTGTGCCCGATACAGATGAGTGAATCGGAGCATACATAAACGCTTGAGAGTCACCTATCTTTTGCCCAACCTTGACATAATCTCCAACTTTTACAATTGGAGCACAAGGCGCGCCTAAATGCTGGCTAAGAGCAATATAGACTTTGGACGGAATAGGAATTCTCACAGGAACTGAATCTTCGGTGTTTTTCAAGTGTGGAACATGAACACCTGGCATACTTTTTCCATTCTTCGACACAATAGTACCCTCCAGTACAAAATAATTTGACCCTGATAAAACCCTTGTCCTTAACCCTTTTTCAGAACATTAAACTTTTGCATATAAGGCATCAACGCTCGTAGCAATATGCCTGTAATAACCCCCATAACGACCCCTGATATGAGTAAGATGGGGAGCATTACATAGTATACCGGAACATTGACTAATAACTGAGCAACTATTAATTGCCCAATATTATGAAAAACACCGCCAAAAATACTTATCAATAAATAACTGACCTTATATTTTTTCGGCAGCATCAGCAAAAGCATAACAAACACAGAAAGTAACCCACCAGCAATACTAAGTGCTGCTGCTACAACACCCCTGGTGATAAATGCGGAGAAGCCTTTAAGTACAACAAGTACAAGAGCATATCTCCAGCCGAGGAAAAACAAGCAATACATTGTAACTATGTTAGATAACCCCAGCTTTACGCCGGGCATAGTCGGAATGGCAACCATTCCTTCCAATATAGAAAATACGACAGCCAGTGCAAATAACATTCCCATAAAGGTAATCCGTTTTACATTAAAGCGTTTTGAAGTCGGCATTACTTTGCACCTCCAACAAAACTATAGGTGTATTTGCCTTTTGCGTCGGGATTTACAATAAAATCTTCCTCCAAAGCCGAAGAAACAAAAACATTCATTTCGTCATCAACCAACACCAGTTTATAATCAGGCTCATTCATTTTTTTCAACGCTTCTTGCTTGCCTGCAATAAACAGCTCGGTGGAAAGGAAATCTGCGAGGGCACCGTTTTCAGAGATTACCGAAACCGAAATCAATCCGCCATCTGCGGGAAATCCTGTTCTCGGGTCCAGAATGTGGTGATATCTGACACCATTTTCCATGAAAAATCTTTCATAATCGCCGGAAGTCGCCATTGTTTTACCCTCTAATGAAAGCGAACCGATATATTTAGTTTCATCCCCTCTGGGATCCCTTATACCGAAACGAAAATCAGTACCGTCAGGGTTTTTACCAATAACTACCATATTGCCGCCTATTGAAGCATAACCCGATTTAATACCGTTTTCCTGCGTTACACGTCTGAATATATCACAGGAATAGCCTTTTGCTATTGCTCCCAAATCTATTGCTTGACCTTTGTTTAAAAGCATTGCGGTACTTTGCTGCTCGTCTAAGACAAGCTCTTTGTGGTTTACCAGCTTTAACAATGAGTTTATGGTTTCTTTGCTTGGCACATGAGGATTATCCGAAGTAATTCCCCACTCCAAGATTAGCGGTGCGATTGTGATGTCAACCAGTCCGCCGGAACTTTCACAGTAATCTTTTGATAGGAGCAACAGCTCCATTGTAGTCGGAGAAATTTTTACAGAATGTTCTCCTGCCGCTTTATTGATTTGGTCTATTTCACTGCCTACGACATAGGTTGAAAGCAATTTTTCAAAATCAGCCAAAGCATTGGTTACCTGTTGAACAGCCTTTTCGGAATTTTTTCCGTACAGTCTTTGTTCCACTACGGTGTTCATTATAAAGTCAACCGATGATGCCGGTTTGAAAAGCTCTTTTTGATGAATGGAGTAGATACATACAGCGGTTGTCGCTACGATAAACAAAGCTGCAAAAATTAAATTTTTAGTTTTGTTTCGCAATATGTTAGCTCTCCTTTTCAACCTCATAAGCTCGAGTGAAGTTTGTTAATAATATAACTTTATTTAGTCGCTTGGATTTTGCTTGATAGTGTTAAATTATAAACAAATTGACCAAACAAATATTGAATTGTATGTAGATTTATACAACTGTCTTTAGATATTATATATACTTATACGGAATTTGTCAACATTAATTATTGCCATTTTATGAATTGACGGCAATAAAAATGTCGTTTCTGTGTCCTAATGGAAGTAACTGTGATTTGTTTTTTTATTAACAATTTATCTGCCGCTTTTTAACGCAACAAGACAGCAAAAGCTTTCGCCCTCGCTGTCTTGTTTATTCAGTAAAGTATTCTTATTTTATTCGCCTTTGCAATCGCAATCATCATTGCAGCCACAACCGCAATCATCACCGCTTAAATCAAATTCCAACAATTCATTGCAGTTTGGACAGGTGATTTCACCCAAATCAAGCATATCGCCGTCAATGTAAACCAAATCTCCGCAACTTGGACATTTTACTTCATAGAGTTCTTCATCTTCGTCTTCGTCAAAGCCATCATCTTCGTCTTCATCTTCATCTTCGTCTTCATCATCAAACAATGAATAATAATCTTCTTCCAAAGTATCCAAATCTTCGTCGATAAGTTCAACCTGTTCGTCAAGAGTTGCCACTTCGTCCTCAAGGTCAGAAACGGTTAAAGCCATATCGTCCAGAACATCAACGATTGCTTTAAGAAGTCTTGCTTCTTTGCCTGTGTTATCCAGATCTAAACCTTCCATTAAGCCTTTTAGGTATGCAACCTTTTCTGTTAATGTCATAATAACCACCATTTCTCCGTACGAAACAAAATTAAATATTTGCTGTTTACCTGATTTTCCGCACGGAAAAAATCAGATGGGGCTTTACAGGGAATTATGCACGTTCCATGTACTCGCCTGTACGAGTATCTATTCTTATTCTTTCACCTTCATTGATGAAGATTGGAACCCTTACTTCTGCACCGGTTTCAACGGTTGCAGGCTTTGTTACATTGGTTGCCGTATCGCCTTTGACACCCGGTTCTGTTGCTGTTACTTCAAGTTCAACAAAGTTTGGCGGTTCAACACCGAACACAACACTTTTGTACGACAATATCTTGACGTCCATGTTTTCTTTTACAAATTTAAAATTATCACCGAGTTTATCTGCATTAATCGGAATGTTTTCAAAGCTTTCGTTATCCATAAAATAATATAAATTTCCGTCATTGTAAAGATACTGCATATCTTTTCTTTCAATGTATGCTGTAGGAAATTTTTCTGTTGGGTTAAAAGTTCTGTCTACTACAGAACCTGTGATAACATTTCTAATCTTTGTTCTTACAAAAGCTGCACCCTTGCCCGGCTTTACGTGCTGAAACTCTATAATTTGATACACGTTACCTTCAATATCAAAGGTTACGCCATTACGGAAATCACCTGCTGAAACCATATAAAAATCCTCCATTATTCTTGTGCCATATTTTTAGTACTTGAACAGTATAACATATTCATTTTAGCTTAAAATCTGTGCTATTGCAAGTATTTTTAATGTTAATTTGAAAATATTATGCCGTTTAGTGTGTTTAAATGAGTTTGTTTTTCACTTGCTCTGCCAAAGCTGCAATTCCAAGACGATAACTTTGCACTCCAAAGCCGCAAATTTGACCAACGCAAACCGGTGCTGTCACCGAGGTATGTCTAAACTGTTCTCTTGCATGAATGTTTGACATATGTGTTTCTACAACCGGTAATCCTATTGCCGCAATTGCATCTCTTATTGCATAGCTGTAATGTGTGTATGCCCCGGGATTTATCACAACACCGATATAACCGTCCATACAGCTGTGCAGCTTATCTATAATTTCACCCTCATGGTTTGATTGGAAAATCTCAGCTTCAAATCCAAGCTCCAATGCCCATTGTTTTATGCTTTGATTGATGTCATCAAAACTCATGCCGCCATAAATCGACGGTTCTCTGCGACCCGTAAGATTTATATTGGGACCATGTATTACCATTATCTTGTTCATGTAAGATTTCCTTTCCCTATGGCACTAAAGTACATCTCCATCATTACCTTTGCGTCCTCTGCTTGTGTACCTGCGGACTCACAGATAAAAATAGGGCTTAATCCTTTTTTTGCAGTAAGTTCCGCAACATAATTAAATTCAGGTCCGTACATACTGTCCTCAAATGTAAGATGCTTTTTTTCTCCGCCATTCATTGTATATTCAATCTTTGAAAAATGAGAATGAAAATTCTTTAATCGTTCATTTCCCAATTTGTTCTCTATCAAATCAAAGATGGCTTTAAAATCATCATAACTTTTAAGTCCGCCAAAGGTTCTCGCATTAAGATGCCCAAAATCAATACATGGTATCAATCTTTCATCTATTGTGCAAAGTTCAACCACTTCTTCTAAGGTTCCAAGCTGATTTACTTTGCCCATTGTTTCGGGACAGATATGAATATCAGCATATCCTTGTTCGTCCATAGCAATATATGCTTTTTGCATTGTATCCTTTGCAAGTGCCAATGCTGCTTCTCGTGACATTTTACCGCATGAACCTGTGTGTACTATAATTCTCGGTGCTCCCATATCTTTTGCCGCACGAGCAGTTTCTAAAATATAACCTACACTGCCTATACGTTTTTCTTCTTCAACACTTGATAATGAAATATAATATGGTGCATGAACCGACAATGCAATCTTTTTTTCTTTGGCAAGCTGTCCTAATTTCTCAGCCGAGGGGGTTGAAATTCTTACTCCTCTGCCACATTGATATTCATATGCCGTAAGTCCCATTGCTGTAATGTACTCGGGTATCTGTTCGGTTTTTTTGTAGCCCATTGTTGCAAAGCTTTCTGAATTTCCCGCAGGTCCAAATAATGCTGACATATCTTCCCTCCTTATAACTGCTTTGGGTTATAACCCAACAGTATCTTTTTTTCAAAAAAGCGTTTTATCTTAAAAAAAATCATCTTTTCAGCTTCAATAGGTTTAACCCAAATGGTCATACAACCAAAACGATTTCCTCCCCATATATCGGTAAACAGCTGGTCACCTATGATTGCCACCTGTCTTGGTTTACATTCCATAAAATCTGCACATTTTTTATATCCTCCGACAAGAGGTTTTCTTCCATCTGCAACAAATGGTAATTTAAGTATCTCTGCAAACCTTTCTACACGCTCCGCATTATTGTTGGAAAGTACTATCATTTTTATTCCGCAATCAGCTGCATCATTCAGCCATTGCTGCACACCTTTGCTTGGCTTTGGATTATCATGTGTAGTAAGTGTATTATCTATATCAAGTATCAGTCCTTTTATACCGCTTGCCAATAGCTTTTCTATTGGTATCAAGCTGATACTGCCGTAAACATATTCCGGGCGAAGCGACATATTTCCTCCTTAGCGGCAGTGAGTTTTCATGCGTATTGATTTAAAATTCTACTATGCTATGGGGCGGCACAATGCGACCTCCGGTCGCAGGCGGCTTCGCCGCCCCGAGGGCAAACCGAAGGTTTGCCCTCGATTGTGCCGCCCCATGCAGTAAGACTTGCTTAATAATCAATACAAATGAATACAGCCACATAAAATAAGTGGATTTTTAAGGTTATCAGTGAAATAAAACGGCAAAAATTATAACGAAAAAGCGAGCAATAACGCTCGCTTTCATCTTTTTTTGCTTTGCTACGAAAATTATTTAAATTTACGTTTGCGTGCAGCTTCTGATTTCTTTTTACGTTTAACAGAAGGCTTTTCGTAATGCTCTCTTTTGCGGACTTCAGTTAGTACACCTGCGCGTGCGCACTGACGTTTAAATCTTCTTAAAGCACTTTCCAAGCTTTCGTTGTCTTTAATACGAATTTCTGACATTTCTATATCCCTCCCTTATGCCCAATGAAGCAGGAGATTTTGTTAGCAAAGGTTGGGTAAGCTGTGCCGATTTCCTTGCTAAATAGCTACAATAACTACTGCTTATAATACTGTAACATTAAGTATTATACAATATATACAGCCATTATGTCAAGCCCTTTTATATAATTGCAAATATAAGAAAAACATTATTTTACAACAATATTTACAAGCTTTCCCGGAATGACAATTTCTTTTACAATAGTTTTGCCCTCAATCTGTGCTTTGATTATTTCATTTTCTTTAGCAGCCACAAGATAGGCTTCTTTATCCGCATCAGCTGCAATCATCATTCTTGCTCTGATTTTACCGCTGATTTGTATACCAATTTCTATCACGTCATCTTGACATTTACTTTCATCATATGTTGCCCATTTTTGTGCCGACAACATTCCTCCAAAGTTTTGCTGTTGCCAAATTTCTTCGGTTATATGCGGTGCAAATGGATTTAAGATAATCAGTAAAGCTTTGTATTCACCTTTGGTTATGCTGCCTTTATCTGTAATTTCATTTAACAGACCCATCATTGCCGCAATTGCTGTGTTAAACTTTAATGCTTCAATATCTTCCGATACTTTTTTAATTGTCTTGTTAAATGAAGTTTCAAGTTCTTTACCAAAGCCTTCACCATTGGTCAATATATCCTGTAAGCTCCAAATTCTGTCTAAGAAGCGTTTGCAGCCTTTGATTGATGCATTTGACCATGGTGCTGTTTTTTCAAAATCTCCGATAAACATTTCATACATACGCATAGTATCTGCACCGTACTCATTAACAATGTCATCAGGATTTACAACATTACCTCTTGACTTACTCATTTTTTGACCGTCTTCACCCAAAATCATACCATGACTGGTTCTTTTTGCATACGGTTCGGGTGTACCTACAACTCCGATATCATACAGGAATTTATGCCAAAAACGTGAATACAACAGATGCAAGGTTGTATGCTCCATACCGCCGTTATACCAGTCAACAGGCAACCAATAATCAAGTGCTTCTTTTGAAGCTACTGCCGTATCATTATGAGGGTCACAATAACGCATAAAATACCACGAAGACCCTGCCCATTGAGGCATGGTATCAGTTTCACGCTTTGCGGGGCCACCACAGCATGGACAGGTAGTATTAACCCAAGCTGTCATCGTTGCAAGCGGTGAATCTCCGTTTTCAGTAGGCTCATATGATTCTACCTCCGGCAATCTCAGTGGTAAATCGCTTTCTTTTAACGCTACATAACCACATTTATCACAGTGTACAATTGGTATTGGTTCACCCCAATAACGCTGACGTGAAAATACCCAGTCACGCAATTTAAAGTTTACCTTTGGGTGACCTTTTTCATTTTCGGCAAGCCAATCAATGATTTTAACCTTTGCGTCCTCAACTGTCATACCATTAAGCATACCCGAATTAACCATAATTCCGGTGTCGCAAGCGGTAAATGCTTCTTTTTCAACATCTCCGCCTTGAACAACTTCAACTATAGGTAAACCGAATTTCTTTGCAAATTCCCAGTCACGGGTATCATGCCCCGGAACTGCCATAATTGCACCTGTACCATAGGTCATCAAAACATAATCAGAGATAAAAATAGGTATACTTTGACCTGTAACGGGGTTTATACCTTCTACTCCGTCAAGTCTTACACCTGTTTTATCCTTAGCCATCTCTACACGTTCAAAATCAGACTTTTTTGAGGACTCCTCTTGATACGCCGCTACAGCGTCCATATTGGCGATTTTGTCCGCCCATTTCACAAGATACGGGTGCTCCGGTGAAATAACCATATAGGTTGCACCAAACAGTGTGTCCGGTCTTGTGGTGTATACAGTCAAAATATCTCCTGCGGTAGTTGCAAAATCAACTTCCGCTCCGGTAGAACGTCCAATCCAATTTATCTGCGAAACCTTTACTCTGTCTATGTAATCGACAAGCTCAAGGTCATCTATAAGTCTTTGTGCATATTCCGTAATTTTCAGCATCCACTGGCTCTTTACCTTATGGACAACTTCTCCGGCACAGCGTTCACATACACCATTGACTACTTCTTCATTGGCAAGCACTACCTTGCATGAAGTGCACCAGTTAACAGACATTTCTTTTTTATACGCAAGCCCTTTATTAAACAGTTGTAAAAATATCCATTGTGTCCACTTATAATAGTTTGGGTCGGTGGTGTTGATTTCACGTTGCCAATCGAATGAAATACCCAATGCTTTAAGTTGACTTTTAAATCTTGCGACATTATCATGTGTAACCTTTTCCGGGTGAATATGGTGCTTAATAGCATAGTTTTCTGTAGGTAAACCAAATGCGTCCCAACCCATTGGATACAACACGTTATAACCTTCAAGTCTGCGTTTTCTTGCAACAATATCAAGTGCTGTATAGGAACGTGGGTGTCCTACATGAAGCCCTTGTCCCGATGGGTAAGGAAATTCAACCAAAGCATAATACTTCGGTTTTGAGTAATCATCAGATGCGGAAAAAACATTCTGTTCGTCCCAAATATCCTGCCACTTTTTTTCAATAGAGGTAAAATCGTAACGCAATGTCAACACCCTTTTCTTTTGCTACCACCAGTGGTATAAATTTTTTAATTTTCTGTAATTATATCAGACATATCTACGGCGGGGGCATCTGCCCACAGTCTTTCCAAGCTGTAAAAATCTCTTGTTTCGCCAAGGAATAAATGAATTATAACAGAATAATAATCAAGTAAAATCCATTGTCCGTTTTGTTGTCCTTCTACTCTTGCAGGCATTTGTCCAAGCTTTTTCAGTTGAAATTCAACTTCATCTGATAACGTCTTTACCTGTGTATTGCTTGTACCGGATGCTATAACAAAATAATCTCCCAAGGTAGATAATTTACCTACTTCAAGCACTCTGATATTAACCGCTTTTTTTGCATTTAATGCTTTTACTGCTTCTCTTGCGAGTTCTAGTGATGTCATATAGTGAACTCCTTTTCAGCCGCTTTATTGCGGCATAATTTTTATATGCTGTGGTTTAGCTGAACAATTCATCAAACCACAAGCTTTCTTGTTCTTCTGTTTCTGTGTCCGAACGGTTCGGTTCGGTATATTCATACTCCGCAAAAAAGTTTTCTTCTGCAATATCCTCTGCGGTATATTCTTTCTCTTGAACGGGAGGCGGCAATGGTACTTGCTGTATCTCCAGTTCCTGCTCTGAAACAAATTCCCCCAACGGTCGGAAGTTTGTATTCAGACATTCAGCAAGTTTTGCTGCATCAAGTTGATACACCGCATAGCTTTTATTCATTGCTCCGCTGCCCTCTGCAACAAAATAAGAGATATCTTGAGGATTAATTTTATATGCCTCATTTGCATATTCAATCATTTTGTTAAGTGGCAAATCAGTTGTGATTTCACTGTAGTTTTTTGCTAAAAGATTAACAGCATTTATCCGTCCTTTTTGCTTAACCGAAGCAATTAATGCCTTTAAAAACTCTGTTTGTACATTAACTCTGCCTATATCTCCCGTTGCATATCCTTTACGGTAACGTACCAACCATTCGGCATGTTCTCCGTTTAAGGTTTGCTCACCTTGGTAAATTACTTTTCCCGGAAGATACTCAATAGTAAACGGCACATTCATCTCAACACCACCCATAGAATTGATTATCTCTCGGAATGATGCAAGTGAAATGGAAGCATA
>JAVVRS010000009.1:0-8406 GCA_036654595.1 Oscillospiraceae bacterium
GACAACACATTCTACATTACAACACCAATCTATTATCCATCGGACAAACTGCATATAGGGCATAGCTATTGCACCGTTGCAACAGATACTATGGCAAGGTATAAACGAATGCAGGGTTTTGATGTGTTGTTTTTAACAGGCACAGATGAACATGGTCAAAAAATTGAACTTAAAGCAAAAGAAAAAGGGGTAACTCCAAAGGCTTTTGTTGATGATGTTGTTGATGGAATTCAGAAATTATGGAAACTGATGAATATTTCCAATGATAGATTTATAAGAACTACTGACGATTACCATGAAGAATCTGTTCGTAAGATTTTTAAAACGCTTTATGACAAAGGCGATATCTATAAATCCTTTTACAAAGGTAAATACTGTACACCATGCGAATCCTTTTGGACAGAAACTCAGCTTGTTGATGGTAAATGCCCCGACTGTAACAGAGATGTTATAGACTCAGAAGAAGAAGCATACTTCTTCCGACTGTCAAAATATTCTGACAGATTGATGGAATATTATGCTGCACACCCTGACTTTGTTGAACCTCAAAGCCGCCTTACCGAAATGATAAATAACTTTATCAAGCCGGGTTTGGAAGATTTGTGTGTATCAAGGACTACTTTTACTTGGGGTGTACAGGTAGACTTTGACCCTAAACACGTTGTATATGTATGGATTGATGCACTTTCAAACTATATTACCGCTTTAGGTTATGGTAATGACAAGTACAATGATTTTGACCGTTACTGGCCTGCTGATGTCCATTTTGTAGGCAAAGAAATCACTCGTTTCCATACTATTATCTGGCCTGCAATGCTTATGGCTTTGGATTTACCTTTGCCTAAGAAAGTATTTGCTCATGGTTGGCTGCTTTTAGAGGGTGGAAAAATGTCAAAATCAAAAGGCAATGTTGTTGACCCTGTAGTTCTTTGTGAACGCTATGGCGTTGATACCTTGAGATATTTTCTTTTGCGTGAATTTCCGTTTGGCTCAGACGGTGTATTCTCAAATGAAGCATTAATAAACCGAATTAATGCCGACCTTGCAAATGACCTTGGAAATCTAGTTTCACGAACGGTTTCAATGGTAGAAAAATACTTTAATTGTCAATTGCCTATTGAACAGCTTGCAGACCCAATTGACGAGCCTCTTGTGGATATGGCAAACACCTTGAGGAGCAGATATGAAGCACAGATGGAAAACTATGCTTTTCAAAATGCACTGACCGAAACATTTAAGGTAATTTCTCGTGCAAACAAATATATTGATGAAACTGCACCATGGATTGTTGCCAAAGATGAAGCCAATAAGCCTCGTTTAGCAAGAATAATGTATAATCTGCTTGAAACTATTCGTATTTCTTCCGTATTGCTTTCACCGTTTATGCCGGATTCCTGCAAAAAGATATGGGAGCAATTATGCGTTGATGAACAGTTTACAACATGGCAATCGGTTGAAAGTTTTGGACAGATGCCTGCTGATATCTGTGTTAAAAAAGGTGACACCCTTTTCCCGAGAATAGATTTAGCAAAAGAACTTGAAGAACTCGAAAAAAATCAAGTTAAAGAAACACCGTTAGAAACCGAACCTACAAAGCCGGTTGTAATACCGGGTATTGCAAGCTTAATTGAATTTGGTGATTTTACCAAGGTTGATTTGCGTGTAGTAGAAGTTTTGGAATGTGAAAATGTAAAAAAATCAAAGAAGCTTTTAAAATTTAAGCTTGATGATGGAATGGGTGGCAGACAAATTCTTTCGGGAATAGCACAATACTATAAACCCGAAGAACTCGTTGGTAAAAAGCTTGTTGCAGTAATCAACCTTGAACCCAGAGTTATGATGGGTACAGAATCACAGGGTATGCTGTTATCGGCAGAATGTTCCGAAACTGAACTTAAACTGTTGATGGTTGACAGTGCTATTCCTAACGGTTCAAAGATAGGCTAACCCAAACGGAGGACTAAACGAAGATGAAATACAGTAATATATTTGATACCCATGCCCATTTTGATGACACACGTTTTAATCCCGACAGGGACGAATTGCTTACAACAATTCACCAAAATGGTGTAGAGCACATAATGAATATTGGTTGTGACGAAAAGACAAGTTTAAACAGCATTAAGCTTGCCGAAAAATATGATTTTATTGATTGCACTATTGGTATACACCCAAATGAAGCTGATAAAGTCAGTATGGATTATATTGATATACTTGCAAAACAAGCCGAAAATCCAAAGGTTCGTGCAATTGGTGAAATTGGCTTAGATTATCATTGGGACGTTGACCATGATATACAGATGGCAGTTTTTATGGCACAGCTTGAACTTGCAGACTCTCTTGATATGCCAATAGTAATTCATGATAGGGAAGCACATCAAGATGTTTTGGAGCAACTTAAAAGATTTCGTCCAAGAGGTATTGTCCATTGTTTTTCCGGTTCTGCGGAATTTGCACATGAACTGGTTAAACTTGGATTTTACATTGGGTTTACCGGTGCAATCACATTTCCAAATTCAGTTAAAGCTGTTCGTGCTGTAGCTGCAGTACCGGTTGAACGCCTGCTGCTCGAAACAGATAGCCCTTATATGGCTCCGCAACCTGTAAGGGGAAAGAGATGTGACTCATCTATGATTGAGCACACAGCTGCTACCATGGCATCTATTAAAGATATTGACACTCAGCGTCTGATTGATATTTGCAATAGCAATGGTAAACGAATTTACGAAATGTAGAAACATACTCAATGTAGTTTTTGGATTTCTCAAAGAAAAATGGCTGTTGCAAAATTGCAACAGCCATTTTTTCATTTAAAATTGATATAGTATATGTATACCGCCAATAATAGCTCCGCTATAAGGATAGTTGGTATTCCCAGAACAAAGTACCAATGTTTGGTTTTGTGCCTAAATGTATACATTCCGCAAAGCACGCCCAAACCGCCACACAACACAGCAACTGTAAAAAATCTTTTTTCAGGGATACGGTATTGACCTTTTTTTGCAGCTCTCTTATCAAAATAGCAGATATAAAATCCATACAGATTAATAATTATTAAGTATGCCGCCAATAAATAATACATCATTTATTTTATCACGCTGTTATATACAGCTAATAATCGTTGTGCCAATGCCTTTTGAGAAAATTCTTCAACAGAATTTAATGTGGATTGCTGCAAAGCAACATATTCCTCATCAGTCATATCACGCACCTTGCGTATATTTGCCGCCAATTCCTTAGCATCATGGTAGACGTAACCGTTAACCTCGTCAACAATTTGACCGGCATTGAGTGGGTCACATATATGCAGTACAGGCAATCCGCTTGCCATAGCTTCTTTCATTGAAATTGAATTGGTATCAGAGATTGAAGCCGTAATATAACATTTGCAACAATAGTAATAAGTATTCAGTTTATCATGGGGAATACTACCTGTAAATCTTACAAATTCAGATATGCCAAGCTTGTCTGCTTGTTTTTTCAAATCATCTGCAACGGGACCGTCACCGACAATCATCATAATAATATTATCTTTGATTGTGATTTCTTCAGCCAGATAATTAAACAAAACATCAACACTTTTTTCTTTACCTAATCTGCCAACAAAGCAAAATACTGTTTTGTCACCAATATTAAATTGTTCTTTAATCTGAGAAACGATATCGGGATTAGCATTTGTTTTCTCAAACATATCAAGTTCAACTGCATTCGGTATAACCGTTACAGGTGATTTGATGCCAATTTCCGAAAGATATGCACCGCATTTTGCGGAAGGTCCTGTAATTGCAGAAGCTTTATCCGCAATAAATTTATTATATGTATGTACAAGCTTTTGAGTAAAAGGCATTAAAAGCTTTGGCGATATATAATATAGATATTGGTCATACATTGTATGAAGGGTATAAACAAGCGGTTTTTTTAACAGCTTTGCAATTGTAATTCCGGAAAGGCTTATGCCATATTCATCATGGATATGTATAATATCCGGGTTAAACTCTTTAACCAGCTTGTATCTTGTTCTGCTGACAGGCTTTGCTATACTATAGCCATAAAATCGTGTAGACTTAAATGCAGGACAATGCAATACACCGTCATCTGATACATGATGACGTCTTACTTTGCAATCGGCTGTAACTACAAGAACCTGATGTCCCATAGCTTCCAAACCTTCTTTTAAAGTTTTTACATGTGTGACAACTCCATTTATACTCGGGAGATATGTTTCTGAAAAAAGTGCAATTCTCATATAAAGAAAACTCCATTCCGGCTTGCTAAAATCAGCATAATATATTTTTAAATTAAATCGACATATAATTACCTTATTATACAATATATAAGTATATTTAACAATGCTTAAACGGATAATTTGTGACAAAGTGCTGTATTTTTGTAAAAAAGATTATTAAATAATATTTGAAAGCAAAGCTGTTCTAATGTATAATGATATTATAAATATTTAAGCATTAGCTGTAAGCTTTATATATTGGCATTTACCCAAATAACTGTTGCCGCAACCAAGCGGCGGATTGGAGCTTTTGTTATGGCTATTACATATTCTGTACTTTTGTCAAAAATTATGCAGGAATTTGACCTTCAAATATCATATATGCCTCCCGACAGCGAAAAAGTCAAAATTACTTCTATGGATGTAACACGACCGGCATTTCCGCTTACCGGATATTATGATAGGTTTGACAGTCAAAGAATTCAGCTTATCGGTTTAACCGAAATGTCATACATGGATAAGTTACCTCAAGCAATCGCTAAACTAAGATATGATGAATTTTTTTCCAAGAAACCGCCTGCTGTCATTCTTGCCAATGACATTAACCCTAATGCTACAATATCAGAATCTGCAAAAGAGTATGAAGTACCATTGTTGACCACTCCGGAAAAGACCTCACAGTTTATGGCAAATCTTATATCATTTCTCAATGGTGAGCTTGCTCCCAGAATTACTCGTCATGGAGTTCTGCTTGAAGTCCATGGTGAAGGGGTTTTGTTATTAGGCGAAAGCGGTGTAGGTAAAAGTGAAACCGCAATTGAACTGGTAAAAAGAGGTCATCGTTTAATTGCAGATGATGCTGTTGAAATACGCAAAATTTCCAATAGAATGTTAGTAGGTACATCTCCTGAAAATATACGTCACTTCATGGAACTGCGTGGGGTGGGTATTATAAATGCAAGAAGTATCTTCGGAATAGGTGCGGTAAAAATTGCCCAGAAAATTAACTTTGTTGTACAATTGGAAGTGTGGGAAGATAAAAAGGTATATGACCGCATGGGATTGGACGATGAATTTATCGAAATTCTCGGTATCAAGCTGAAATCGACCACCATTCCTGTAAAGCCCGGCAGAAACCTTGCAATTATAATTGAGGTTGCTGCAATGAACAACCGTCAAAAAGAAATGGGATACAATGCAACACATGAACTGCTTAAACGCTTGGGAATGATGGAAGAACCTGAAGGCCCTAAGCTGGAGTGGGATACCTATTAAACCTAAACTTTGGAGGGCAAACGATAATATGAAGCAGCAGAATACCATACAGCTTTATTGCAGGCAAAACAATATTGACTATTTATCAGATGAGCCAATGTGTAAGCACACCACCTTTCATATTGGCGGAACAGCGGATTTATTTATAAAACCTACCGATACGCAGCAACTATCCGGACTTTTATCATACTGTACAAAAAATAATATATTGCCATTTTTTATTGGCAAAGGTTCAAATTTGCTTGTAAATGATGATGGTATAAGAGGTGTAGTAATTTCCACATCTTATCTTGACAGCGAAATTGAAATGTTAAATGAAACAACAATACGTTGCACCGCCGGAACAGACCTTGCACAGCTTTGTATGTTTGCATATAAACATTCGCTTACGGGTTTGGAATTTGCATGGGGCATACCAGGTAGCGTTGGCGGAGCTATTTATATGAATGCCGGAGCATATGGCAGTGAAATGAAAGACGTTTTACTATCTTCAGCACACATTGATAAATTCGGCACCGAGCATATTACAAAATCCAACAAGCTCAAACTCAGCTATCGTCACAGTATCTACGCCGAAGATAACAGCATTTTAATTACACATGGTGTGTTTAAACTTCAAGTGGGTTCTCCTGAAACAATTCGCAATGCAATGGATACTTACAAAACCAAACGCAGAACAAGTCAGCCATTGGAGCTGCCAAGTGCAGGAAGCACCTTTAAGCGTCCTGCAACAGGTTATGCGTCCGCATTGATTGATGAATGTGGGTTAAAAGGTTTAACTGTAGGCGGCGCTATGGTGAGCACAAAACACGCAGGGTTTATTGTCAACTATAATAATGCCACCGCCGCAGATGTTTTGGAATTGATAAAACAGGTACAGCAAATAGTTCTTGATAAAAAAGGGATTATGCTGGAATGTGAAATGAAGATGCCATAAAACAGATATAGGAAAATTTATGATATTTATGCCGACCGAATACGGCGGAACGGAGCTTAAAATGCAATTGATTATTGTAACCGGACTTTCCGGCTCAGGTAAATCTCACGCCATTAATTTTTTAGAGGATATTGGATTTTATTGTGTAGATAATATTCCTCCTAGATTGCTGCTTACCTTTGCCGACCTATGCAGTAAAATGAATGGCACTGCCAGTAAAATGGCAGTTGTCATAGACGCAAGAGGCAAGGAGATGTTCAGTGAGTTTTTCAGTGCATTAGATGAGCTTACCGAAAATTCATATAATTTAAAGATATTATTTTTGGATTGTTCAACGCCGGAAATAATAAACAGGTATAAACAAACCCGACGCCGTCACCCATTACTGAATGATAAATGCACATCTCTTGATGAAGCAATTGAACTGGAAAGGAATATTCTTAATAACGCCAAACAAAGAGCAGACTATGTTATAGACACCAGTATGCTCAGTGTTTCACAGCTTAAAGAAAGTATGTACTCAATCTTTCAGACAGAAAGCAAACAAAAATTTATAGTGTCATGTGTATCCTTCGGGTTTAAGTATGGCATACCTGCCGATGCTGATTTGGTATTTGATGTAAGGTGTTTACCAAACCCATTTTATATACCTGAATTAAAGCCTCATTCCGGGTTAAACGAAAGTGTAAGAGATTACGTTTTATCTTGTCCTCAGTCTATTGGGGTATGGGAAAGATTGTCATCACTGATTGATTATTTAATTCCGTTATACAGTGAGGAGGAAAAACGCAGTCGCCTTGTAATTGCTGTAGGTTGTACCGGCGGCAGACATCGTTCGGTTGTTTTTGCCGAAAAACTAAACAAGCATTTTGAAGAACAGGGAATACTTTCAAACGTAAACCATCGTGATATCGACCGCATTAAAAATTAAACAGAAAGCGAGAAATCCATGTCATTTGCGTATGAACTTAAAAAAGAAATTTGCAGTAATCGTACATTGACTGCCCGACATAAAACTGCACAAGCTTATGGATTGCTTATGTTTTCAAAGTATTTTTCTGCTGATGCAATAGCAATACATACAGAACACCATGAGGTTGCTATGCTTTATGAGAAGCTTTTGTTGCAGCTTGTAAATATAAGACCCGAGTTTACTGTAAAGCATCATCTAAAGACAAATACCGAAAAATATGTAGTTTCAGTACCCAATTCTACCCAAAGATTGCAAATTTTAGACTTTTTTGGCATAAAATACGGTCAAGAACTCACTGTAAAGTATTCTAACTTTACACGAGATGGTGACAAAAATGCCTTCCTTAGCGGCGTTTTTCTTGCTTGTGGCAATGTAACAGACCCCGAAAAAGGATATCATTTTGAATTTTTAGTAAACAGTGAACTGCTTGCAGAAGCATTACAGAATTTTTTGATTGAATTAGGATCTGAACCTAAACTTACACAGCGACGTGGACAGCAAATTGTTTACTTTAAAGACAGCACTCAAATTGAAGATATTATAACTATGATTGGTGCTACACAAGCAACCTTATCGCTGATGGATACCAAAATTGTCAAGGAACTGCGTAACAATATAAATCGTGTAACCAACTGTGAAACAGCTAATATTGAAAAAACAGCAACAGCGGCAACAAATCAAATACATCAAATTGCCTATATAATAGAAGCAGGCGAGTTCGACTCTTTAAGCCCTGAACTAAAAGAGATTGCATTGCTGAGAATGGAAAATCCGGAGATGTCTTTGCAAGAACTCGGTGCTGAATTAAGCACTCCTTTATCACGCTCAGGGGTAAATCACAGGCTGCAAAAGCTTTGCAAAATTGCTGCAGAAATTCGTTCAGAAGATTTGCAATAATGAGTGAAATGCGTTAGCGTGGGGGGGCCCGAGGCCGGTTTTTAACCCCCGCGGCGGGGGCGCCCCCCGCCCCACCCAACCGGGTGGCCAGGGAGTGTG
>JAVVRS010000009.1:8416-11493 GCA_036654595.1 Oscillospiraceae bacterium
GCGGCACAATGCGGTCAATGACCGCCGGCGGCTGTGCCGCCGCAAGGGCAAACCTTCGGTTTGCCCTTGATTGTGCCGCCCCACGCAGTAAGATTTGCTTAAAAATCAGCACTCATAACTTACAATAAACGCAGCAGAAAGGTAATGTTAAATAATGGATTTTGTACATCTGCATCTACATACGGAATACAGCCTGCTTGATGGAGCTTGCCGAATAAAAAAACTTTTTCAAAAAGCAAAAGAGTTAGGACAAAAATCAGTGGCAATCACCGACCATGGAGTAATGTACGGTGTTATTGATTTTTATCGTGAGGCTCAAAAGTATGGGATAAAGCCCATCATAGGCTGCGAAGTTTATGTTGCCCCAAGAACCCGAAATGATAAGGTGCGTGAATTTGACAGCTCACCGCACCATTTAGTTTTACTTTGCAAAAATAATGTTGGCTATCAAAATCTTATAAAATTGGTTTCTCATGGTTTCACCGAGGGTTTTTATTATAAACCCAGAATTGACAGAGAATTGCTTGAACAAAACCATGAGGGTTTAATTGCACTATCTGCCTGCCTTGCAGGAGAAATTCCGAGAGCTTTAATGGCAGGGGATTATCAAAAAGCAAAACAAACCGCTTTATATTACAGTAACCTTTTAGGTAAAGACAATTTTTATATTGAAATTCAAGACCATGGTATACCCGAACAAAAGCGAATTTTACCAAAGCTTATACAGCTTTCCAAAGAAACCGGGATTGGCTTGGTTGCAACAAATGACTGCCATTACATTGAGCAAGAGGACAGTAAAATGCAAAAGGTACTTATCTGTATACAGACCAATCATACGGTGAACGAAGATAATGACCTTGCATTTGACACCGAAGAATTTTATATGAAATCCGGTGATGCCATGGTTGACGCACTGCCTACTGCACCACATGAAGCGTTTAGTAACACTGTTAAAATAGCAGAAATGTGTGATGTTACCTTTGAATTTGGAGTGCATAAGCTACCGCATTTTGTAGCACCCGACGGCGAAAACAACAATGTATTTTTCAGACGTAAATGCTTTGATGGACTTTACCGTCATTATGGTAATCCTCCGGACCCTGCCGCATTGGAACGCCTTGAATTTGAGCTTAATGTTATAACTTCAATGGGTTATGTTGATTACTACCTAATTGTGTTTGATTTTATTGATTTTGCCAAACGCAATGGTATTCCTGTAGGCCCCGGGAGAGGTTCTGGTGCAGGCAGTATCGCAGCATATTGTATTGGAATAACCAATATTGACCCAATGAAATACAACCTGCTTTTTGAAAGATTTTTAAACCCCGAACGTGTCAGTATGCCGGACTTTGATATAGACTTTTGCTATGAACGCCGAGGCGAGGTCATACAGTATGTTGTAAGCAAGTACGGTGCAGATAAGGTTGCACAGATTATCACTTTTGGTACAATGGCCGCAAGAGGTGCTATTCGTGATGTTGGCAGAGCATTGGCATTAAGCTATCAAACGGTTGACCAAATAGCAAAACTTATACCAAATGAGCTGAATATTACAATTGAAAAGGCATTGGAAAAGACACCCGAGCTGCGTGAAAGAATGGAAAACAGCCTTGAAATAAAAGAGCTTATCAGTATGGCTGAGAAGCTTGAGGGTATGCCACGTCATGCTTCTACTCATGCCGCAGGAGTTGTAATTACACGAGAACCTGTTGAAACTTATGTTCCTGTACAGTTGGGTGAAGATTCTATTGTCACACAGTTTACCATGACAACACTGGAAGAACTTGGACTTTTAAAGATGGACTTTTTAGGATTACGAAATCTTACCGTAATCAGCTGGACACAAAAAATGCTTGAGAAAAAAGGAATTTTACTTGATATTGATACAATTCCAATTGACGATAAGGCTACCTTTGAAATGCTTTCAAAAGGCGATGGCTTAGGTGTGTTCCAGTTTGAATCCGCCGGTATGCGTCAAGTGTTATTGCAGCTTAAACCTGAAACTATCGAAGATTTAATTGCGGTAATCTCACTTTATCGACCCGGACCAATGGACTCTATTCCCAAGTATATTCGTAACCGTCATAACCCTAAAAAAGTTTCATACCCCCACCCATTGCTTGAAGATATCTTAAAGGTTACTTATGGCTGTATCGTTTATCAAGAGCAGGTAATGCAAATTTGCCGTAAGCTTGCAGGTTATTCTTATGGCAGAGCTGACTTAGTACGTCGTGCCATGTCCAAGAAGAAAGCCGATGTTATGGAAAAAGAACGTGTAAGCTTTATACATGGTGCAAAAAGAGCAGATGGTTCGGTAGAATGTGTCGGTGCGGTTGCTAACGGCGTGCCCGAAAAGGTGGCAAATGCCATCTTTGACGATATGAGTTCATTTGCAGCTTATGCGTTTAATAAATCTCATGCCGCCGCTTATGCTTTGGTGTCCTATCAAACAGCTTATCTAAAGCGTCATTACCCAAAAGAATATATGGCATCGCTTATGAGCAGCCTACTGGACGCCAACAATACAAGCAAGCTTATTATTTACATCTCAAACTGTGAAGAAATTGGAATTAAAATTCTTCCTCCGGACATTAACACAAGCTTAGAAGGCTTTAGTGTTGACGGAGATAAAATTCGGTTTGGCTTACTTGCGATAAAAAATCTCGGTAAAGCATTTATTAGCGAGGTTATCTCTCAGCGTGAAATTGACGGCCCTTTTAAAAGCCTTGAAGATTTTTGCAATAGAATGTATGGCAAAGAGCTGAATCGTCGTGGCATGGAGGGACTGATAAAAGCAGGTGCAATGGATAGCTTTGGGTACAACCGTAAGCAATTACTTACCGGATTTTCAATGGTACTTGATAACATTGACAACCAAAGACGAAAGAACCTTGAAGGTCAGCTTAATTTATTTGATACCATGCCTCAAGATGAGGGTGCGGAGCAAATCACTTTACCCGAATGTGAGGACTTCACATCATTTCAGCGATTGGCAATGGAAAAAGAAGTTCTTGGTATATTTGTTTCGGGACACCCCTTGAACGATTACAATAAGCTCGCAAAACAGCTTAGAACCA
>JAVVRS010000010.1:0-3737 GCA_036654595.1 Oscillospiraceae bacterium
ACTTGCTGCCGAGGTTGCACCTGTGTAGTTGGTTACAGTTGTGCCGCTTACTACGGTTGCTGTTATAGGGGTTGCCGTTACTTTTACA
Source organism: Oscillospiraceae bacterium (assembly GCA_036654595.1). Lineage (GTDB taxonomy): Bacteria > Bacillota > Clostridia > Oscillospirales > Ruminococcaceae > RGIG7389. Next base: position 89 of record JAVVRS010000010.1, read on the forward strand.
GTAAAGGAGAGAACATCAGCAGGCTTATTGGTAGTGCCGAACAATGCGGCAGCGGTAACGATACCATTAGCCGCCGGTAACTCAATAGAGGTAGTTGCTACTAAAGGAGTGCTGGGGCTTGTGATAGGAGTTAAGTCAGCCTTAACGGTGTAACTGAATTTGTCGTTAAAGGTTATACCGCCTATTGTGTAATTAGCCTTGTTGGTATCTGGTGTTGCAGTAGGTACAGTAGTACTTGTTATCGGTTCAACTTTATCTACGGTAAATGTAGCGGCAGCAGTATCGCTTGCCATTTTAAAGTGTGCTAAATCTTCGGGAATTACAGCAGTAAAGTTGTAACTTCCTGTAGCTGCTTTTGAAAGGTCAGTCGGTGTACCTGTCAAGGTAGCACCTGTTGAGGCACTTACAATACCGCTATTGCTTATTGAGATAGTAGGTGCTGCGGCTTTGGTGACAGTCACAGTGGTTGGGTTTGAGGAGATACAATTTGCTTTAGTTGCAATAATATTATATGTGCCTGCGGTTACAGTGTAAGGTGAGGTTTGTTCTGTGCCATTTATGGTGTAGGTAATGCCTGCAACGCCGGTCCAACTAAGCTGGGTGCCACTGAAAGATACACCTGTTGGCTGTGCAAGCTTTTCTAAAGTCACAACTGCATATTCGGAATCGCCTATATTAGTGCCTTTGGCTTTAACCTTAAATACATTGTTCTTAGTTGTATCTACAGTTATATTGCTTACCGAATTGGTAGTAACGGTAACTGCAAAAACATCATTTAACATAATGTCATAACCTGTAGCACCTGTAACAGCGTTCCATGTAAGGTTGGCTGTTGTACCACCGCTTGTGTAGGCTAAAGCAAGATTTTGCGGTGTTGGGAGTTTTATTGTGTAAAGATAATTGTTTGAAAGTACAGGGTTTGACATCAAGGTTGTCGTAGCTGTTGGTACAGCTTGAATTTTAGCATTGTAGGTTGTACCATTTACAAGCGGAGGATTAATAGTAGCTGTTGTGCCGCCTGTTGTACCGCTCCAAACCTCTTTAGCACCTGCATAAAGAGTAATATTGTATTGACTTACTACAGCACCGACAGGTGCAGTCCATGTAACGGTTAAATCATTGCCTGTTTGAGAGAGTGCTGTTCCTGTTACGGTAGGTGCAGGCAGTTTGACTACATTTGTTAAAGTTTGTGAGTCTGAATAGTAAGAATTATAGTAGTCTGAGCCTTCGCCTTTATTAGCCATAACCGCTACATTTAAAGTTGCGGTTGTACCATCGGGAACAAGGTCGGTTATATCAACATTTGTGTACTTAGTGTCTGATGTTGACATTGTTTTTCCGTTAACTTGAACGGTATAGCTTGCAGCTTTATTAACTGAGTTCCATGAAACAGTAAGTCTGTTGTTTGCTGCAGGGTGTATAACCAAACCTTTTGGAGTGGAAAGTCTTGAACGTGAACTGCTTGAACTGCCGGAGCTATGATGTCCGCCGTCCCCAAAGCTTCCATTACCGCCGTATTTATCTACATCACCATAAATTTTATCTACAGCGTCCCAGTCGCCGCTGACACGAACTTCATCTGATTTACCGTTGATTTTAGCAACATAGCAACCATCTTTAATGTTAACGGTAGTTTCTTCAAGAGCATAAATTTCGTCTAAATCACAATCGTAAAGAGTGATTGATACATTATTAAGATTGTTGCCGGATTGCGTAACAACTTTGGAAAAGCCATCATATGGTCTTGTTAAAGAAGTTTCTTTTAAAATAATACCGGATAATGCTTCAATTAAAGGAATATCTGTTTTACCGGAAGCTACAAGACGAACACGACCGTCCTTTTTCTTATCAACTACCATTTTGGTGGCGGTTACATTTCTAAAATCAATAGAATTTTGACCACCGCCATAAACATAGATAGTACCTTTAACATCTATATTTGTAAGGTCAACATTTCCTGTACCGACATCTTTGGTGATGGTTAAATTGCCATTAATAGTTTTATTGGAAAGCTTAACATCTTTTGCAGAGATGTTAACATTTTGGTATGTGGCGGTTGTGGTATAATTGCCTGCCTTTGAATAGGTAATATTATCAGCGGTGTTACCTGTGGTGCCGGAAGAACTGCCTGTACTGCCCGAGCTGCCTGTATTCGGTTTATAAACCGGAGGTGGTGTCCAGCCGGTATTGGTATTGTTATATACAGGCGGACTTACAGTAGGTGTATTTACGACAGGGGGAAGCTTTTCGTCTTCGGGTTTTTCATCTTTTGAGGTGTCTTTATCTTTATCTTTGTCTTTGTCGTTGTTGTCATTGTTAATACCGCTATCCAGTTCAAGTGGTTCGGAATCTTTTGGCGGCGGTGTGGAAACTACGGGACTTTTTTTACCTATAGACCCACAACTGATAAGACCTATTGCAATTGTTAAAGCAATAAGCAACGAAAGCATTAATAATACAATTCTGTTCATATACTTAACCTCCTTGTGGTTAGAATAATTTAATAAATATTGTCCTCGGGAGTGATGTATTTAAATATCATCTGATTTCAACTATTATAATATATGAATATAGACCGGCAAGGTAATTCATGTAAAATAATTGTTACAGAAGTTGCTGCAGCATATATGAAGTGGTAAAATTAACGGTAAATACTGCAAGAAAATTAAATAAAAGAAAATTTACAATTTATTAAATACGATTAATAGGATTAGCTGTATAATAAACTGTATGATACTATTATATAATAATAAATACTAAATTGAAAGTGTTTTTGTATTTTAATATATCAAACTATTGCAAAAACAGCGTAAAATCATTATAGTATAAACGAGATGTCTACCACAGCCGACAATGTGGCAAAGAAATGAAGATGTTTTGTCGGAGAAAAGAGAAAAGAAAATATGAAAAAAACTATCGCCATTTTATTGACTGCTATGCTTGCTGTTTCTTTTGTTGCTTGCTCGCAGAATTCTTCCTCCTCACAGGAAAGCACAGGAAAAGAAACCGCAGATATGAAACAAGAAATAGCACTCATTCAATTTGAAGCCCCAAAACCCGAAGAAGAAGTAGCGGTTATACAAACCAATAAAGGCGTAATTAAAGTAAGACTTTTCCCAAAAGAAGCTCCTAAAGCTGTGGAAAACTTTAAGACCCATGCTAAAGAAGGCTACTATGACGGACTGAACTTTCATCGTGTAATTCCGGGCTTTATGATTCAAGGCGGTGACCCGGAGGGAACCGGTGCAGGCGGCAAAAGTATTTGGGGAGAACCGTTTGAAGATGAATTTGATATTAAGCTTCGTAATTTCAGAGGGGCATTGTCAATGGCAAACAGCGGTCCTAAAACCAATGGCAGTCAATTCTTTATAGTACAGGCTCCGACTGTAGACCAACAATCCTTGCTCAATTCGGTTATGAGTGCCGCAAGCAATAAATCGCTTTGGAGCAATAACATTGTTGATAAATACAATGAAGTTGGCGGAACACCGCATCTTGACTATCTGCACACAGTTTTTGGTCAAGTGTATGAAGGCATGGACGTTGTAGATGCAATTGCTAAACTCGGTGACGAACAAGGTGTACCGTCAGAAGATGTTATAATAGAAAAAATTACAATTGTACAGGCAAAAGACAGCACAACAGTGCC
>JAVVRS010000010.1:3837-11424 GCA_036654595.1 Oscillospiraceae bacterium
ATGTTATAATAGAAAAAATTACAATTGTACAGGCAAAAGACAGCACAACAGTGCCGGAAGCTGCAAAAGAACCTGCAAAAGACAGCGCAACAGTGCCGGAAGCCGCAAAAGAACCTGCAAAAGACAGCACAGCAGCACCTGAAGCCGCAAAAGAACCTGCAAAAGACAGCACAGCAGCACCGGAAGCTGCAAAAGAACCCACAAAAGACAGCACAGCAAAGTAAAAAGTAAATTCTAAAAAAGCCGTCCTTACAACACAAAGGTAATTGTGACGGTAAAATCGCCTATAAAAGCCTCCTATAGTAAAATATAACTATAGGAGGCTTTTTTTGACATTAAGAAATAAAGCATTATAAAATTAAAAAAAGCTACAATTCAAGAAGAATATAACATATTACTGTTTTGACTTAGAATGTATAAGTAAAAAAATATAAAACTCGGTAAAATGTTAAAAATTTTGATGTATTATGGTATAATTTAATTCAACTATGGATTTATATATCATCATATGTGGCGGAGGTGTTTTTTTGAAAATAGCAATTGTTGATGACGTGTCTGCTGACCGTGCTCAATTGATTAAATATGTAGAGCAATATGCCAAAGACAATGCTGTTGACATAGGGGTGTCAGAGTATGAAAGCGGTGAAGCTTTTTTAGCGGGAACATCTTTAACTGAGGTAGATGTTATTTTTTTGGACATTTATCTGAGCGGCATGAGCGGAATGGATTTGGCATATAAAATCAGAAGCTCAAATCAACCATGTAATATTGTATTTGTTACAACAACATCATCTTTTGCAGTGCAAAGCTATGATGTACAGGCATTTTATTATATATTAAAGCCCTATGTATACAAAGATTTTTCAAATGTAATGAGTAAGCTTATGCAAAAGATGCAAAAGTCACCGGAATATATAAAGGTTAAAGAAGGCCGTGACTGGTGCAAAATACTCCTAGAGGACATTCTTTATGTGGATTACAGTAACCATTATGTGCAAATTCATACAGAGAGTTCTATTGTAAGCACCTATATGAAATTCCCCGAGATGGAAGAAAAATTACTTGTATATAAAGAGTTTTTAAACTGCTACCGCTGTATTGTAATCAATATGAATAAAATTAAAAAAGTCGATGAGTTATTCTTTTTATTGTGTAATGGTGAATACATACCAATTAATCGCAAACGTGTTAAGCAGATAAAATCTTCCTATATGGATTACATTTTTGATGCAATGGAGGAGGGCAGTAACGATGATGAATGATCTCAGCAATCTGACATCATTCATACAACTTTCAATCAACTTTTTAGTGTACTTGTTTTTCATACTGACATCGTTTAAAGGAAAATTCAGATATAGACCAATGGTTCAGCGTGTAGTGGTTATTGCATACGTCTTAATTTCAACAGCTATCGTAATGCTTTGCCTATTGAGAGATGCTCCGCTCGGTCAATACAGAATACCAATGATGACACTGTGGATAATAGGTACGATTTTCACCGCCTTTATGCTTTTACGCTCAAACCCTATTCAAGTGTTGTTTATGATATTCTTGGTTTTTGATATACAGTTTAATATTATGAGAGTGTCTGAACTCGTCTTTAAGCTCGATTTTATTCCTCATATCTTTGAGAACGGCAGTGTACATATTTTATTTGTTAATCTTATTGTAATGCTTGCGTTTATACCACCCATGTGGTATCTGTTTATAAGGTTGTTCAAAAAGGTGATAAACACCGAGATTGACAATAGTTACTGGAAGTATTTGTTTTTAATTCCGACCTCAAGTTATCTGTACAGCGTGTTAAGCTCAATTAATTATTCACTTAATGATGATACTGAGCTGCTTACAGCACTGTTTATAATGTTGCTGATGATTGTTTTCAGCTTTATGTCATATGTGGTGGTGCTGCATATGCTTGTAATAACAAATGACAGATTGATGGCAACGAAAAAAACAACTTTAATGCAGCAGCAGCTTGCAATTCAAGTTGAACAATACCAAAAACTAACAGAAAATTTACACCAAACAGAACGCCTCAGACATGATATGAGGCATCACTTTGTCACGTTGAAGGGCTATGTTGAAAATAAAGATTGGGAAGATGCCAACAGATATCTGGATATCTGCATAGGAAAAGAGCTGCCTAAAGAAGAAAGTGCTGTTTGTGAAAATCATGCGGTGGATATGATACTTAGGCACTATATTGCACTTGCAAGAGAGAATGACACAGAGGTTAAGGTATCTGTGTGCTTGGATAAAGATTTTAAGGCACCTGACACGGATTTATGCGTTATATTCGGTAATTTGATTGAAAATGCGGTGGAAAGCTGTGCTAAACAGATGAATGGCAGAAAATTTATTGAAATAAAAGCTAAACCGATAAGAGGCAATATGCTGGCGATAATGGTAACTAACAGCTATGATGGGGATATTGTACAAAATGGAGATGACTTTGCATCAACAAAACATAATGGTGAGGGAATAGGTACTTATTCGATAAGAAGTATAGTAGAGAAAAATGGTGGCAATTGTAGGTTCAGCTTCGGAGATAATGTATTTAAAGCTTCGGTTCTGCTTGTGCCATAGAAAGGAGAACCCTATGAAAAAGTATTCGTTAAATATCATGAAATTTGCAGTAGGATTTATAATCCTTTTGGGCGTGCTCTTGATTTTATTGGCAAATGAAAAGAGCTTTAGAAAGATTGTTATTGATGATATTGAAAATATTTCAAAACTGTCATCATCAATTATTTATGCGGAGATTGATAACAGTCTTACAAAACCGATTTTTGTAGGACAAACTATGGCAAATGATTTGTTTTTGAAAAATTGGCTGTCGGAAGAAACAGAAAATGGCGGTACAGCCAAACAAAAAGAAATGATTCAGAAATATCTTATGGATTACAGAGAAAAATATGACTATGATATTGTATTTATGGTTTCGGCAAAAAGCAATATTTATTATTGCCAAGAGGGTATTAATAAGGTGGTAAGTCAAAGCGATGCACATGATGTATGGTATTATGATTTTATTAAAAGCGGAAAATCATATGATTTAGATGTTGATTTTGATGAAGTAAACAGTAACCAATTAACAGTGTTTGTTAATTGCGATATCCTTGATAATGATGGTAATTTGATGGGGGTTGTCGGTGTCGGCATTAAAATGAGCCATCTACAGGAGCTTTTGCGTCGGTATGAAAAAGAATATGACCTAAGAGCCTTTTTGATTAATGAGCAAGGGTTGGTACAGGTTGATGCTATAGCTGAAAATATAGAAGTGGCAAATTTTTTCAATACATCGGAAGTTAATGCTTTAAAGGATAAAATTTTAGGAAATAAGGATTCAATGCAAAATTTTTGGTATCCTGAAGGCGGTGCTGAACACTGCTTAATTACTAAGTATGTGGATAATCTTGATTGGTATTTGGTAATTGAAAAAAATACTGCCAGAACCGAAGATATGCTTACATCACAAATCAATCGTGACCTACTGCTGCTTGTGGTTATTATTGTACTGGTACTTTCTATGATATCTTATATTATAGGTAAATATAACAGAATGTTACTGAAAACTGCCAGTATAGATGATGTAACAAATCTGCCGAATGTAAAGATGTTTCAAGAGATATTCAATAAAAACAGCAGACGCCCTGCCTGTCGTGAAGGGGTGGTATTTATGTTTGATATTGACCATTTTAAAAATATAAACGACCGGTTCGGACACCTTTTCGGAAATACTGTTTTATACAGAATAAGTGAAGTTGCAGCAACAACTATAGGCAATAATGGGCTTGTTGCTCGTTGGGGCGGAGATGAATTTGTAGGAGCTATATATTGTACACAGGAACAGTCAAAAAAAATTCTGCAAGAACTGATAAAGAAAATATCAGAGATGGAGGGTCCGGCTAAGGTTACTATAAGCATTGGTGCCACAGGTATTAAATCGGAAGGAAATTTGGATATGATACTTAAAGAAGCCGATGTAGCAATGTATCGTTCAAAGAAAAACGGCAGAAATCAAATTACATTTTTTAATGAAATGGATAAGAATAAATAACCATGATATATAAAATAAATTGATATGAAAATTATAATGCACACTTTTTCTGATTACCACATACAATACTAAAAGAATGGCACAGCCGTTCACTAAAACAGAAAAGGAATGATTTTTATGTCAATGCCGGTAATTACTCCTGGCACCGTAACTCAGTCACAAGCTATCTCTGATTTAATTGCATCTGTTGCACTGCAAGAAACAGGTCTTTCTCATATCCTTAATGCCGAAGGTGAAAAAATTCAAGCATTTGTAGCTATGCCGAGTGTTACTCCCGCTCAACTGTTAGCGGTAAACAAATCAGTTCAAAATACAATCAATGCTGTTACACGCCTTGAAATGATTTTGCAAAGTAAATTAAATCTTTTCAGTGCAAAAATTACCGCTTGATTGTTGGTTTTGCATTTTAAAAAATCGCTTTCTTTATAGCAGTACTGTAAAAAAATAATAGGAAATCGCTGATTATTATGCACACATTTTCTGTAGCACACATATTATATTAACAGAATGGCAAAGCCGTTCACTAAAACAGAAAAGGAATGATTTTTTTATGTCAATGCCAGTAATTACTCCGGGTACAGTAACCAGACCTCAAGCTATCGCAGATTTGATTGAATCTATCGCACTTCAAGAAACAGGGATTTCTCACATTCTTAATGCGGAAGGTGAAAAAATTCAAGCGTTTGTTGCAATGCAAGGCGTTACAGCTACCCAATTGTTGGCTGTAAATCAGTCTGTACAGAATACTATAGACGCAGTTACCCGTCTTGAAATGGTAATGCAAAGCAAATTAGATTTGTTCCAAGCAGAAATTGCTGCAGTTTAAAGCAGCTTAAAAGCAGAAAGCAAAGGCGTATTTTGCTGCAAGTAAGTGCATAAAGATAACAAGCACTCTTTGCAATAAAAACATACAACAATTCGGACTTCTCGAAGCCAAACGGTTACACAGCAAAAAAGCTTGAGTTTAGCATAATAGGCTAAACTCAAGCTTTTTTATTATGACTTGAGATGACACTACACTACACGAGGCATTAATGATGGAATTTAGGCTCACGCTATTGATTAGACTCAGCCAACCGTTGGGGCGGCACAATGCGGTCTGGCGACCGCCGGCGGCGTACGCCGCCGCAAGGGGCAAACCTTCGGTTTGCCCCTTGATTGTGCCGCCCCATTAAACAAAGCTTAGGGTCTAATCAATATTCATATACTTTAGCCTCCGCAGTAAATACAAGGTGCAAAACTGCGAACTGTTCTTATTATTTGAATTTGTGCCGTTTGAATATCCGGAGCTTCAATGCCAACCAATGCAGTTTCAAGAGGAGAAGGATTGTTGTACTTATCTTTCGGTGCTAAATTCCAGTGACATGGGCTGATTATGTTGTAGTTGCGAACCAACCCTTTTTGTGCTTTGACAATATGTATTACAGAGCCTGCACAAGTGGGTGAAATTCCAATTCCAACACCCGAAATATCACGGTTTAGCGAGGCTGTGTTCATTTTACCTGAGGTGATAAGCTGAGTTAACTCATTCAATTTAGAACAAAGCAAATTTGCTTCATATGCTGTAGCTATTATTCTGTCCATGGCTGAAACACCAATTTGTACTGTACCGATAAGCTGCTGTCTTGCTAAAGCCCCCATTTCATAAGGCATAGAATTATAACCTGCTGAAAATAAAGAGCTATAAGCATTGGGCTTGGTGAAATCAAGGTGCATTTCTTCGGTAGGCAGGTGAGTGGTATTAGAGGTGGAGATACACAGCCAACTTCTTGTATCATCAATGGTTATATTGCTTGAGATTGCATCAAAACTTCTGATGGGGCTTTTACCCCTTGCAGTACAGTATAGGTTGGAGATTTGTTTATCTTGCGGAAAGCCGAAATCAATAAAATTTGTATTGCCTTCGCCAATCAAAAAGTAATCATCATATCTTTCCGACAATAAGTAGGTATCGCTTATCATTAGTTTTACAGTTTCTTGAAGTGTATTGATTATTTTATTTATTGCAAATATTTTGTTAGGCGTTATCTCAGTAAAACCGCCGCCAAAGTATATTCCCTGTCCATGGGTTCGTTTGCCTGTGATTAAACCTATGTTCCACCATGTTTCACTTATTGAGGCAATAAATTGCTCTCTATGTTCCAACAGTTTTCGTTTAATACGTTCATCAAATCTGCTGTCGGGACAATACTCGGTATTTTCTACTGCAATGTAGTCAGGTAGAATATCAAGATAAAAATGTTGTAAATGTCCCATAATAACTGAAATCATGACAAGTAATTCACGCAAAGCGGCTCGTGGCAAGCTTGCTGTAAATCTGCAAAGATGTTCTTGAGCTTTTGTTGCAGCTGATAAATGAGATATAGAACAATTCCCACAGCATCTTGATACAAGCTGTGGAACGGTGGAAAGTGGTCTGCCTTTCATCTTTTCGGCAATACCTCGGTAATGCAGTCCACTGATCCGGGCAGTTGATATTATTCCGCCGGTAAGCTCCGCTGTGACCTCCATGTGACCATGTGCCCTGGGGATAGGATTAAGAATAATTTTTTCACCCTCAATTTTTATAGAACTCATCTTTTCACCTCTGCTTTATCGGGAAAGTTTTCTCCACAGCAGCCAATACAAATACCTCCACAAGTTATACAATTAGGTTGAAATTCACCACAGCAACAACTGCTTACAGAACCTTTACAACCAAGTTCAAACATACATTCGGATTGACCTGCTTCTTTTGCAAATTTATGTTTCTCAAAGAAACCTCTTTTGCCACAGCTTTGATGAAGTGTTTTTTTATTGTAAAATAACGGTAAACCCAATTTATCTGTTTCAATTGGAAGATTGTTGTCCAGTGCTGTGAAAAGCATCTGCATTGCCCATGCTTCAACGGGACACCCATATATATTTATTAGTTCCTTGCATTTCACAGCCTTAGATACAGGTATACATTCGTTTAAATTGGGAGCTGCTGCCGCAATGCCGCCGTAACAGGCACAAGTACCCAGTGCAATTACCTTTTGGGCATCAAGGGCAAGTCTTGCAATAAGTTCATGTGCAGAAACGGTACGACCATGATGCCGTGCGGCAATAATAGAATTCCCATTGTTTGCCGTTGGGATTGCTCCGCTGACAATCAAGATGTATTTTTGCTTGGCTTTTACAATTGATACTATTTTACCGTAAGCGTCATCACCTTGCTGTGCGGTTATTCCGTCACAATAAATCCAATTTATATTTTTGAAGCTTTCGGTTGCTAAAAAAGATTGCCATTCTCCTCCGCAGCCTGCACCTTCAATCCAGATGATGTTTATAGGTTTAGCATTTGGCATTGGCTTTGTAAAAGCATTTGATGATTGTTTGTACAAAAATTCACCGAACAATTCATTTTCTTGCTCAGTGTTAAGCGGTGGTATAAAGTCTTGAGGTTTCAGCTTACGTTGCGGAGGAATGTCAGCAATATATTCCGATTTTTGTGAGCCTCTGTTCCAACCATTCTCCATAACAATCCTCCTTTCACAATAAAA